>NZ_RZQP01000112.1:0-19624 GCF_003998165.1 Mesorhizobium sp. M7A.F.Ca.US.007.01.2.1
GGTTTCGCCGCCGATCCGGGGTGAGGTCGGGAACTTCGTCATCCACGGGCGGAGCAGGAGCGAGGCTCCGTCGCGCAGACCCGAGGATCCATTCCGTAACATCAGCCGTAGAGTGCAGCGGAGCAGAAACTTCCGCCTTCCGCGCCGGGGACCTAATTCAAATTGATGTCCCGGCTGGCCGACCGCATCGACACCGCGAATCCGGCCAGCACGTCGAACAGCGCGATGACCATCAGGGTGAAGAAAACGGAATGGGCCGCACCCTTCACCAGCAGGAACTCGACCAGGAAGGCCACGAAGACCAGCGTCGACAGAAGATGGTCCATGATCGAGGCGTTGGTGGTGCGCACCGACTTCGCCATTTCGAGGAACAGGAAGATCAGCCCGATCAGCACCATCAGATCGCCAAGCGTCATCGAGAACACGCCACCCGACATCATGCTGAATGAGAAGACCTCGCTTGCCCACGGATCGTCACCGCTGCCGAATATTCCCAGCAGTCCGAGATTGTAGAGCACGAAAGGCACGATCAGCAGCGGAATGGCACCGAACATCTGGCGTCTCCATGTGGGGGCAATCCTTTGTAGAATGCGCCACAGGCACGCCGTCAAGATGTTTCGATGGCAGCGTTGAACACGGTCGAAGACCGCACGCAACAACAATGTCAGCCGGTTGCCTGCAACGATTGCCGCCCACGCGTCGAGATGCGCGCTACCCCGCCCCCCAAACGCAAAAGGACCGGCCACCGGCCGGTCCTTTTGGAATTCAAACCTTTGGAAGGCTGGTCTCAGCTTTCCTTGGGCGTCAACACCTGGCGACCGCGATACATGCCGGTCTTCAGGTCGATATGGTGCGGACGGCGCATTTCGCCGGAATTCTTGTCCTCGACATAGGTCGGGGCCTTGAGGGCGTCGGCCGAGCGGCGCATGCCGCGCTTGGACGGAGAGGTTTTACGTTTCGGAACGGCCATGGATATGCTCCACTACATGGTCAAAAGCCCCGCCCGCCCTCGTGAAAGGGCCATGTCGGGGCCTAAATCTGAGAAAGTCGGGTGCCTATACACGCCCTGTGCCGTTTTGGCCAGCACTGGCGCGAATTTTTTTGGATCGGCTAGCGGAGACAACCGACATAGGCGCCCGAGCGGCCGGCTCGCCGCTCGATCAGATTGGCAAGCCGCCTCAGGCCAGGCCCGGGCTTGGCCGGATTGCGGGCGATCGGATTTGGCAAAGAGACCGCAAGCAGGGCGGCCTGCCGTCGCGACAGCTGTTTTGCCGAGACGCCGAAATGGTGCTGTGCCGCGGCCTCGATGCCGTAGATGCCCGGCCCCCACTCGGCGATGTTGAGATAGATTTCCATGATGCGCCGTTTCGACATCACCGCATCGAAATAGACGGCCAGCGGCAATTCGACCACCTTGCGCACCGAGCCCAGCGGCCGCGACCAGAGATACAGGTTCTTGACCGTCTGCATGGTGATGGTCGAGGCGCCGCGCGTCGCTTCGCCGGCCAGCGCATCGTCGACGACGCCTCTCAGCTCGCCGAGATCGACGCCACGATGAAAGCAGAACTGCCCGTCCTCCGACATGATGACGGAATTGGCCAGCACCGGCGACACGTCGTCGATCGACACCCAGCGGCGGTCGTAACCGGAGAAGGTCGCCAGGTCCTTCAGCATCAGCGTCGAGACAGGATGCACGAAGAACGGCAGGTACAGAAACGTCAGCACGACCGGAATCAAAGCCAGCACCGCGGCCACGACGATGCCGCGCCGGACCCAGCGCTTGAGACCACGGCGGTTTACGCCCCGCGATCTCGTCGCCATGTCCAGCTTTTCGGTTTCATGATCGACGATCGGTTCCGCCAAGCCGCCCAACCCGTGCCAGAGAGCTCGTTTTGAAACGCGCTCCTGTGAGTCATGTGACGGTGTTTTCGAGAACCGGAGCGGAGCGTACATTAGAGTACGCAAGCACCGGAAGCGCAGAAAACGCCCTCAGATGACCGCAGGAGTAGAGTTTCCGAACGGGCTCATACTGCTCCGGCATAATGGCGCTTGCCTTCTTGCGCAACGTCTGAGTGTCGGCTACCGGTCCCGGCCATGACGAATGACGACCAAATGGCGTTCGAAATGGCGCTGATCAGGCGGGCAGCCGCCGTCGAGGTGCTGCTGCGGCGACTGCTCGACGACCGCGCGCTTTCGGGCGAGATCGCCCGGCCGGACCGGCTGATGGCGGCGATGCGCCATGGCGTGCTGAACGGCGGCAAGCGCCTGCGGCCCTTCCTGGTCATGGAAAGCGCCGCCCTTTTTTCCGCCGACGGCGAGGCGGCACTGCGTGTCGCCGCCGCACTTGAATGCGTGCATTGCTATTCGCTGATCCACGACGATCTGCCCGCCATGGACGACGACGACCTGCGTCGCGGCCAGCCGACCGTGCACAAGGCCTTCGACGAGGCAACCGCGATCCTGGCCGGCGACGCCCTGCTGACGCTGGCCTTCGACATCATTGCCGGCGAGTCGACCGCGCTGCCGGCGGAGCGGCGGGCAGCCCTGGTGCTGGCGCTTGCCCGCGCCGCCGGAGCAGGCGGCATGGTCGGCGGCCAGAAGCTCGATCTCGAAGCCGAACAGACGCCGCCGGACGAGGCCGGCATCATCCGGCTGCAGGCGATGAAGACCGGCGCGCTGATCCGCTTCGCCTGCGAGGCAGGCGCCCTCATCGCCGGCGCCCCGGCCGATGACCGCGAGCGGCTGGCCGAATTCGGCTCGGCGATCGGTCTTGCCTTCCAGCTTGCCGACGACCTGCTCGATTTGACCGCCGACGCCAGCCAGATGGGCAAGGCGACCGGCAAGGACGCCGCCGCCGGCAAGGCGACGCTGGTGGCCTTGCATGGTGCAAATTGGGCACGCGGCCAGCTGCACGGCCTCGTCGCGCAGGCGCATGCGCTGCTTGAGCCCTATGGCGACGATGCCCAGTTGCTGAAAGAAGCGGCGACATTCGTGGCGGCGCGTAACAGCTAAGGTTGGTGCCAGCCGGAACATCGAGCTGATTGCACGCACGTCCCCGCCGGCCGGTTCTGAAATAGAACTTGAGCGGAAGCCTGCCGAGGCAGAGGATTGACATCCGCACGGCAAGCACGCGGTGCGGATAAGAGTTGGAGGATGCCATGTCGACCACCGACAAGCTGTTCAGCGGTTCCATTCCCGAGATCTACGACCGGGCGATGGTGCCGCTGATCTTCGAGCCATATGCGCGGGATCTGGCGGAGCGGGTGTCGAAGCTCGGGCCGCAATCGGTGCTCGAAGTGGCGGCGGGCACCGGTGTGGTGACACGTGCGCTCGCAGCAAAGCTGCCGGCGCAAGCGCGCATCGTGGTCACCGACCTCAACCAGCCCATGCTCGACCACGCACGCACGCGGATGGTGGACGATCCTCGCATCACCTGGCAGCAGGCCGATGCTCAGGCGCTGCCCTTCGAGGACGCACAGTTCGACGCCGTGGCCTGCCAGTTTGGCGCGATGTTCTTCCCCGATCGGGTGGGCGCCTACGGGCAAGTTCGGCGCGTGATGCGGCTGGGCGGACACTTCCTGTTCAACGTCTGGGGTGCCATCGAAGAGAACGAGTTTGCCGATGAGGTGACGCGGGCGCTCGGCCATTTTTTCCCGGCCGATCCGCCTCGCTTCATGGCAAGGACACCGCATGGCTATCACGATGCGGACGTCATCCGCGCCGACCTGCATGCCGCCGGCTTCCGTAACATCACCATAGAGCCGCTGGATGCCGTCAGCGCCGCTTCCTCGCCATATGAGGCGGCCACGGCCTATTGCCAGGGCACGCCCTTGCGGGCCGAGATCGAGGCGCGCGGTGGCTCGCTGGGGGAGGTGACGCGATACGTGGCGAATGCCCTTGGGAAACGGTTCGGGGAAGGCCCGGTGAGTGGCCGCATCCGCGCCCTCGTCGTGGACGCGGCCTAGGCGCGCTGTCCATCCGGCGGCTCGCACGGCTCGCCTGCCCGAACGAACGAAATTTTAATGTAAATGAAGCGTAATCCCGGCCATTAAAATGGTGCGTATGTGTTGGGGTTGCGCATGCCTGAATATTCGTCCTTCATCCGGTCGGTCCGGATCCGCTATATTTCAGGGTTGCTGATCTTCGCGCTGGCTTCCGCCGGCATCGTGATTGCGCTTGATCGCGTCAATTCCTTTCGCCGCGACATCGATGCGCTGAGCAGCAATCTCGTCATCTTCACCCGAGACCTGCGCAACGCGACCAGCTTTGCCGAGACGACCGGCACCGCCTGGCGGGCGGAGACACGCGATGCCCTGACCACATCGGCGCGCGGCCATTCGGAGCGCCTGACCGGCGAGATCGAGACGCTGACCGCCCAGCTTGCGGCGATCAAGCCGCGGCTGTCGATCAAGACCGTCGACGAACTCCAATCCGCTTCAGTTAACGGCGATCTGTTCTGGTCGCCGCGCGACATGGTGCGCAATTTCAACCTGATGTCGGTGGCGCAGAAGGTCGACGAGTGGAGCTATCGCGAAATCCGCAACCAGAATGACCTGTTCGCCCAACCCATGCTGGTTCGCGTCCGCACCGCCATGGATGATGAGCGCCATCTGGCCGATGCCTCCAGCGACAGGCTGTTGTTGTGGGCCAGCGGGATCCTGTTCGCGGCCCTTGCCATCGTCGCCTTCTGGATCTTCCGCCCGATGGAAGTGGCGATCCGCCGCGCCTTTGCCGAATCCGCCGAATCCCTGTTCAAGGCCGAGGCCGCCGACCGCGCCAAATCGGAATTCCTGGCCAATATGAGCCACGAAATCCGCACGCCGATGAACGGTGTGCTCGGTATGGCCGAACTGCTGGCCAAGACCGATCTGACCCCACGCCAAAAGACCTTCACCGACGTTATCGTGAAGTCCGGCAACGCGCTGCTCACCATCATCAACGACATCCTCGATTTCTCCAAGATCAATGCTGGCCAGCTCACCCTCGACCCTGCTCCCTTCCGCCTTTCCGAGGCGGTCGAGGACGTGGCGACGCTGGTCTCGGCGCGCGTCGCCGAAAAGAACCTCGAACTGATCGTGCGCGTCGATCCGCGCCTGCCGGCCCATGTCGTCGGCGACGCCGGCCGGTTCCGGCAGATCATCACCAACCTGCTCGGCAACGCGGTGAAGTTCACCGAGAAGGGTCACGTGCTGATCGACGTCGGCGGCGAGATCGTCAACGACGTGGTCCAGCTCAAGATCCGCGTCGAGGACACCGGCATCGGCATACCGGCCGAGAAACTGCAGAACGTGTTCGAAAAATTCGCGCAGGTCGACGGCTCGTCCACCCGCCGTCATGAGGGCACGGGGCTGGGCTTGGCCATCGCAGCACGCCTCGTCGACCTGATGGCAGGCAAGATCGGCGTCGAGAGCGAGATCGGCCGCGGCTCGGTGTTCTGGTTCGCGGTGCCGCTGGCCGCGCATCAGGCCGCGGCGCGCGACGAGATCGTGCCGGTCGACGTCACCGGCGCGCGCGTGCTGGTCATCGACGACAATCCGGTCAACCGCGAAATCCTGCTCGAGCAGCTCAGGAGCTGGAGCTTCGACTGTGCCGCCGCCGAAAGCGGCGCCGTCGGCCTGGCCTTCCTCGATCGCGCCTTTCAGTTGGGCGCCGCCGTCGACTGCATCATCCTCGACTACCAGATGCCCGGCATGAACGGCGCCGACGTCGCCAGGGCAATTGCTTCCGACAGCCGGCTGTCCTCCATCCCGGTGGTGTTGCTGACCTCGGTCGACCAGGTCGATTTCGGCAAGATGATCATCGACTTCGGCATTGCCGCGCATCTGACGAAGCCGGCGCGCTCCGCGGTCCTGCTCGGCACCGTTATTTCGGTCGTGCAGAAGGCCCGTTCGCAGGTCGGCAAGGCGCAGTTTGTCCGCGAACCGATCGTCCAGGCTCCCCCGGCAGCGCCGCCCGCCTTTACCGTCATCCGCGGCCCGGCGCTGCCAGTCGCGGCAGCACCGGAATCGACAACCACGCCGAACGGACCGATCGACATCCTGATTGCCGAGGACAATGACGTGAACCAGCTGGTCTTCGGCCAGATCCTCAATGGCTTGGGCTTGAGCTACCGCATCGCCGGCAACGGCCGCACGGCGGTCGAGATGTACCGGGCGCTGCGCCCCAAGCTGATCCTGATGGACGTCTCGATGCCGGAGATGAATGGCTACGAAGCGACCCGCGCGATCCGGGCCATGGAGACCTCGACGGGCACCCACATTCCGATCATCGGCGTCACCGCGCATGCGCTGAAGGGCGATCGCGACAAGTGCATCGAATCGGGCATGGACGACTATCTGCCGAAGCCCGTTTCGCCCGACCGACTGGGCACCAAGATCGGCACCTGGCTCAGCGAGACCGTGGTGGCCAAGACGGCCTAGCCTGCCTCCATCGATGCATCAGGCGGCTGCGTCGAGGCGATAGCGGCGCATCCAGTCGAGGCTGGTGTCGTCGGAGAGCTTTGCGACGCCGGGCCTTACATCTTCGGCGTCTGGTGCTTGGACATCCAAGACTTCACAGATGCCTAGCAACGTCGCCGCCGGATTGCTCGAAAGGCGCTCGTAGCCAACCCGAAGCGGGGTTATGCCTTGCTCAGCGAACCAGATGTTCCATGCCGCATCATAGGTCTCGAGTACCTCGACCTCACGCCTGATCCGCTCGAAATCATATTGGGGCTCTTTCGGCGGTGCGACCCTTTCGATCTCGGTGCCGTCGGGAGCGATATGCCAAAGACCGGTCTGCTCTGCCTTGATCAGGGAGACAGCCTGCGCAAGCTTGTCCTCCCGCGAGAGGTGTATGTAGAGAACATTGCCGAATGCTCTTTCGAACCGTGCTCTGTCGGATGACAGTTTTGGGAAAATCCGGCCGAGGATCGCCGAAAGCTCATCCAGATTTTCGCGCATCAAGCGGAGACCGAAGAGGCCGGTCCCACCCTTGCCAGCGGCGATCGTAGCATTGAGGTAAGCGGCATCGAATTCGCGCTCGCTCATCGCGGCGCGATCGAGCAGCTTCCACTCTTCGGCCCACTCCACCACGTCCTGGCGCCGATAAAACGAATGTGGATCGCCGGCGGTCTTGGTGGACGCCAGGAGCTTGCACAGCAGCGTGCTTCCGGTCCTCGGTGTGCCGCAGATAATGTATCCATCGAACATGTTGTGCCCACGCGGCTTGTCAAAGGCAGGGGCTGTCGCTCCTGGTAAGATGACCGCCGCCATAGCTGAAATCCTTGGTGGATGCGACGTCACGGCTGTCGCTTTCTAAATGCCTCTCTCAGACAAAATACCCTGCCGGCAGGGGTCAAATCACCGGTTGCGCACCACCACGCATGCCCCACCGATGCTTTGCAATTTCTGGCAGATGACGTTTGCATCGGCGCGGTGGTCGACACCGATCCTGACCGCATAGATACCCCGCCGGCCGATCGGCGTGCGCACCCGGCTGACCACTGGATCGTGCCCGTTGAGCAGGGCCGGGAACCGGCTCCTTATCCTGAGCCACTGGTTGATCGCGGCACTGCGGCGGAAATTGCCGGCCACCTGGATGCCCCACGGCTTTACGTTGATCGAGGCCATCGCCACGGTCCGCGACATGATCACCGGCAGTTTTCGGCAAGCGACGGCAAAATCCGCCTTAGCGTCGAGCGGTTCGACCCTTCCGGCATAGGCTCGGTCGGTGAACTTGTCGGCTGGTTCGCCCATGATGTCGAAGACATAGCTTTCGGTTTCCATCGGCAGGAAACCGCCGGAACTGAGCCAGCGCGACACCCGGCTCTCGCCGGCATTGTAGGCGGCGGCCGCCAGGCCGAGATTGCCGTAGCCGGTTTTCATTTCGGCGAGATATTTCGCCGAAGCCGGGATCGCCTGATTGATGTCGAAGGAATTGGCAAGCCCGCGCATCTTGGCGGTTCCCGGCATGAACTGGGCAATGCCTTCGGCGCCGACGGGACTGACGGCGTTGGGATCGAAACGGCTCTCCTTCCAGATCAGCCGGGCGAAGAAATCCCTGGGCAAACCATTCTGGTCGGCATGCGCCTGGATCAGGTTGCAGACCTTGTCGATAAGCCGTTGCTTGGCGGATTGCGGCGGATCGGCCTGAGCCAGTGTCGACCAGACTAGCCCACACAGCAGGACCAGCGTCGCCCACAGGAAACGCTGCATTTGACCTACTCTGCCGCGGCCTTGCCGCCGCGACCGAACCGCTGTTCGATATAGTCGGCGACCATTTTCTCGAAATCCGCCGCGATCGACGGTCCGCGCAGCGTCGCCGCCTTCTTGCCGTCGACGAAGACAGGCGCCGTCGGCGTCTCGCCGGTGCCGGGCAGCGAAATGCCGATATCGGCATGCTTGGACTCGCCCGGGCCGTTGACGATGCAACCCATCACCGCGACCTTGAGGTTCTCGACGCCGGGATATTTGTCGCGCCACACCGGCATGTTCTTCCTGAGATCTGCCTGGATGTTCTGAGCGAGCTCCTGGAACACGGTCGAGGTCGTGCGGCCGCAGCCGGGACACGCGGCGACGATCGGCACGAACTGCCTGAACCCCATCGTCTGCAGCAATTCCTGCGAAACCTGCACCTCGCGCGTGCGGTCGCCATTCGGCTCCGGCGTCAGCGAGATGCGGATGGTGTCGCCGATGCCTTGCTGCAGCAGGATGCCCATGGCGGCCGACGAAGCGACGATGCCTTTCGAGCCCATGCCGGCTTCAGTCAGGCCGAGATGCAGTGCATGGTTGGAGCGGGTGGCGAGCTCGGCATAGACGGCAATCAGGTCCTGCACGCCGCTGACCTTGGCCGACAGGATGATTTTCTCGCGGCCAAGGCCGATCTCTTCCGCCATCTCGGCCGAGAGAATGGCCGACTGCACGATCGCCTCGCGCATCACCTCTTGCGCCGTCAGCGGAAAACCCTTGTCCTGGTTGTCGTCCATCAGCCGGGTCAAAAGCTCCTGGTCGAGCGAGCCCCAGTTGACACCGATGCGCACCGGCTTGTCATGCCTGATCGCCATCTCGACGATGTCGGCGAACTGCCGGTCCTTCTTGTCCTTGAAGCCGACATTGCCGGGGTTGATCCGATATTTGGCCAGCGCCTCGGCGCAGGCCGGGTGATCGGCCAAGAGCTTGTGGCCGATATAGTGGAAATCGCCGACCAGCGGCACGTTGATGCCAAGCCGCTGAAGCCGCTCATGAATGCGCGGTACGGCGGCGGCACTCTCGTCGCGATCGACGGTGATGCGCACGATCTCGGAGCCGGCCCGGTGCAGTGCTGCGACCTGCGCGACGGTCTGGTCGATATCGGCCGTGTCGGTGTTGGTCATCGATTGGACGACAACGGGCGCGCCGCCGCCGACGACCACGCCGCCGACATCGACGCCGACCGAGGTGCGGCGGGGGAAAGGAGAGGAAAAATATCCGGTCATGCCGGCAGCCTTTTGTCTCTGGAGCATCTTGTGTCCTGCATGGGCGCACAACGACGCCCCGGGCCGATGCGCTGAGGTCCGGGCATGAGGTGGAGGAGCAAAGATGGCTTGTCAATGGCGACAGGTCGCCACTGGCCCGAATCGGCACGTCGCCAACGACCAAAAACAATCGATGATCTGGCGAAACGGGCGACGGCCGAAGCGGATATTAAGCCGGGTGCAAGTCCAGCTTCGGCTGACAGACCGTGCTGGGAAATCAAACCTCTCCACGCCGGCGGCGGGGAGCCGCCGGGAAAAGAGGCCGCGGATACCGCGCGGCTATGTCAGGAGGGCATCAATGCGTGGTCGGTTTTCCTCTTAGTTTTTCAATCTCGTCCTTGAGTGCCAGCTTGCGTCGCTTAAGATTCACGATTTCGAGGTCGTCGACCGATGGATGATTCATCGCGTCATCGATTTCACGTTCGATGTCGCCGTGTTTCCGCTGCAACTCATCAAGATGGGATGCAAGAGACATGATTGGTTCTCCCTTTCATGGTTTTCCTCGATTGCAACCGTCACGGCGCGTCCACCGCAGGTTCGCTTCTGTGACGGCACGGTGACAGTGTGTCACCTTCCGCGGGCGATGTCGAATGATCCGTGGTAGCATTCCACGACACTGTGAAATGTGATATGGGCTGCACGCCGGTGACAAAACACCCGGCCCCGCCCAATCAGGCCCAGCTTTGGGCGCCGCAGACGTGCAGACGGTAGAGAATGTCCGATCAGGAACAGGCCGATATTCGCCTCGAATTTTCCCGCCTGAAGCAGGAACACGCCGATTTCGATGCAGCCATCAACGCGATGATCGCCATGGCCTGCGATCCGCTGCAGATCCAGCGCATGAAGAAGAAGAAGCTGTTCCTCAAGGACCGGCTGATGGCGCTGGAAGACAAGATCATTCCCGACATCATTGCGTGAACGATGTGATGTGCTGACGCTGATCGAGCGCCAGGCAGCGGCGATCTGCATCTCCCTGCGCGGTCGTGTGACGGTGCCTTTGGCCGGTCAATCGTTGGGCTCTTTTTCGCCGGTGCACTAGCCGCGACGGCGCGTCCTGCCGGGCGATCTCGCACATGGAGCACCTCGAACTCGACGGCTTCGTCGCACGCTCTCGGTCAGTGATCCCACCGTTCTGACGGATTGTCCGGCGACGCCGCTGGGAAACCTGCGCCTTCGCGCGGCTCAGCCCCGGCCGTCGACACAGCTCACCGCCCGCCCCTCAAAACAATAACTTTACAAATATTTGTATTTATGTGAAGTCATGACGATTGAAGGATCGACCATGACAGCCACTCGTTTCGCCACGCGCCTGAATTCCTTTGCCTCGCGGCCGCAGGCCGAATGGCCTGATCTTACCGGCAAGCCGTCGCTGCTGCAGATGGCGGCGCGCGCCGCCAAGGTCGGCGGGCTTACCGATCTCGACCTCAACTTTCCCGACCATGTCAGTGAAAAGCCTGCGGAAATCGCCCTCAAACTCGGCGATCTCGGGCTTTCCATCAATGGCTTTGCCATGCGCTACTACTCCAACCCCGCCTTCAAGCTCGGCGCATTCACCAATCCGGATCCGGCGGTGCGCCGCGAGGCCATCGACCTGACCAAAGCCGGCATCGATGCCGTGCGTGAGGCCGGCGCCAGCCTGATGACGCTGTGGCTCGGCCAGGATGGCTTCGACTACGCCTTCCAGGCCGACTATGTGACGCTTTGGCAACACGAAATCGATGGGATTCGTGAAGTAGCCGCGCATGATCCCGACTGTCAGATCAGCCTTGAGTACAAACCGAACGAACCACGCTCCTACAGCCTGATGCCGGATGCGGCGACGACCTTGCTGGCGATCCGCGATGTCGGCCTGCCCAATCTGGGCGTCACCCTCGATTTCGCCCATGTGCTCTATGCCGACGAACAGCCGGCCTTTGCCGCGGCCCTGGTGGCGCGCCACAGCAAGCTGCTCGGCGTGCATCTGAACGACGGCTACGCCAAGCGCGACGACGGCCTGATGGTCGGCGCGGTGCACACGCTGCAGACCATCGAGTTGCTCAGGCAGATTCGCCGCGACGGTTACGCCGGCGCCATCTATTTCGACACGTTCCCCGACATGACCGGGCTCGATCCGGTGCGCGAGTGCGAAGTCAACATCGCCACCGTCAAGCGCATGCTGCGCGTCGTCGACCGGCTGGGGCAGGACAATCGCCTGTCCGCCGCCATGGACAGCCAGGATGCGGTGACGTCGCAGGCCATCATCCAGGAAATCATGCTCGGGCCGGATAGCTGAGGCATGCGCACCATTATCGTTTTCAACAAGGGAGGAATACAATGAAACTTCTGCTTGCCACGGCTACCGCCGCACTGATGGCGCTGTCGATCGGCTCTGCCTTTTCGGCCGACCTCGCGCCGCTCAATTCCGACACGGAAAAGGACCGCATCGACTGGTCGCAGGTCGAGGCCAAATTCGGCGCGTTCCCCAAGCTGCCCGAAGGCACCAAGGCAGGCGCCGTCTCCAAGACGCTGACCAATGAATACTGGCGCTCGCTGGGCGAGGGCTACACGGCATTCGGCGCCAAGGTCGGCGTTCCCGTCGTCTATCAGGCAGCGCAAAGCGAGGGCGACCAGCTCGGCCAGCTCACCATCGCCGAAGGCCTGGTGACGCAGGGCTACAACGTGCTGCTCGTCTCGCCGCAGACGGATGCCAATCTGCAGCCGATCATGGAGCAAGCCAAGGCCGCCAACGTGCCGGTGGTCAACGTCAATGACGCCGTGATCCCGCAGGCCGAACATTATGTCGGCAATGTCCAGCGCGACAATGGCGTGCGCGTCGCCAAATGGTTCATCAAGAACCGTCCGGATGGCGGCAAGGTCGCCATCGTCGAAGGCCAGGCTGGCGTCTATGCCGCCGTGCAGCGCACCGACGGCTTCAAGTCGACCATCACCGAGGCAGGCAAGTTCGAGGTCGTCGCCAGCGTTCCCGGCAACTGGGACCGCCAGACCTCCTATGATGCGGCCACCAACATCCTGCAGCAGCACCCCGACCTGATCGGCTTTTATGCCAACAATGACGGCATGGCGCTCGGCATCGTCGAGGCAGTCAAGGCCGCCGGCCTGCAGGACAAGGTTGCGGTCTTCGGCACCGACGGCATTTCCGACGCCTATGCCTCCATACGGGCCGGCGAACTGACCGGCACGGTCGACAGTTTCCCGGTGCTGACCGGCGAAGTGGCGTTGGAAACTGCTCTGCGTCTCGTCGCGGGACAGAAGCTGCCCCGCGTCGTCGCCACGCCCCAGGCACTGATCACCAAGGACAATGCCGACCGCTATTCCGGCGCCGGCGCGCGCAAGGCACTGCTCGAGGACGCGGCTGCGGGCCAGTAAGGCCAATCGGCGAGTGCCGGCCAGAGCAATTCGCTCCCGCCGGCACCGTTGCCCGGAGATAGAACCCAATGTCACCCCGGCTGCAATTCCAGGGCATTTCCAAGCTGTTTCCGGCCGTGCGGGCGCTTGACGGCGTGTCGTTCTCGGTAGGTGCCGGTGAAATCCACGGCCTGCTCGGCGAAAATGGCGCCGGCAAGTCGACGCTGCTGCGCATCCTGTCTGGCGTCCACACGCCGACAGCGGGAAGCGTCCTCATCGACGGCAAGCCGGTTACACTCGCCAACCCGGTCGCCGCACGCGCTGCGGGCGTCGCCATGATCCATCAGGAATTGCAGCAGGTACCACGCCTTAGCGTCGCCCAGAACATGTTCCTAGGCCATCCGCTGACGCGCGGCGCCATCTTCGTCGCCCGGCGCGAACAGGAGCGCCGTGCTGCGGAGGCTCTTGCGGCCATCGATCCCTCCATCGATCCGGCTGCACCCCTCGGTACCCTGAAGGTGGCGCAGCGGCAGATTGTCGAGATCGCCCGCGCGCTGCTCGATCGCGCCCGCATCGTCGCCATGGACGAGCCGACATCGAGCCTGACGCCGAGCGAATTCGAACGGCTGGCGCAAGTCGTCACCGGCCTCGCCCGCGACGGCGTCGCCGTCGTCTATGTCTCGCACAAGCTGGACGAGGTGTTCGGCATCTGCCGGCGCGCCACCATCATGCGCGATGGCGTCGTCGTCGATTCCGTCGATCTGAACGACCTGTCGGAGAAAGCGGTCGTGGCGATGATGGTCGGCCGCGAACTGGCGCAGGAGCAGCATAATTCCCATGCCACGAACAAGGTCATGCTGAGCGCGCGTGGCCTCTCCTCGGCGACGAAGGTGCGCAACGTGTCGTTCGATCTGCATCGCGGCGAGGTGCTGGGCATTGCCGGCCTGGTCGGTTCCGGCCGCACTGAACTGCTGCGGCTCTTGGCCGGCGCCGATCGCGCCACGGCCGGGACGATTGCAATCGACGGCAAGGCGGCACGGTTCTTCAGCCCGCGTGACGCGATTGCCGCCGGCGTCGGACTGGTGCCGGAGGAGCGCAAACGCGAAGGCATCGTGCCGCTGCGCTCGATCACCAGCAATATGGCGCTGGCCTCGATGGCCGTGTTCGCGCCGCGCGGCCTCATCGATCACGCCAGGTTGAAACAGGTGGCGGCCGAGAAGATGAGCCGCGTCAATCTGCGCCCATTCCTGCTCGACCGGCCGATCCGCCTGTTCAGCGGCGGCAACCAGCAGAAGGCGATCATCGGCCGCTGGCTGGCGGCGGGAACACGCATCCTCTTGTTCGACGAGCCGACGCGCGGCATCGATGTCGGCGCCAAGGCGGAGATCTATCATCTGATCGAGGAACTCGCCGCCGAGGGCCATGCGGTGGTCGTCGTCTCCTCCGAACTGCCCGAGGTGATCCGGCTTGCCGACCGCGTGTTGGTCATGCGCGACGGCACCATCGCCGCCGAACTCGATAGGGCAAATCTCTCAGAACAGGCGATCGCGGCGCACGCCATCCCGCAAACGCAAACGCCGGCCGCACAGCCGGCAAGGCAGTAGGTGACGGATATGTCGGATGCCACTCTGGTGCGGCCCCAGGCCGAATTCCTGCGCGGTGTTTCCATGCGCGACGCCGGCACGCTGATCGGGCTTGTCGTGATCCTGGCCGTGTTCGGCGCGCTGGTGCCGGGCTTTTTCGCCGAGCGCAACCTGATCAACATCCTGCAGCAGTCGAGCATCAATGCCTGTCTGGCGCTGGGCATGACGCTGGTCATCATCTCCGGCGGCATCGACCTGTCGGTCGGGCCGACGGCGGCACTCTCGGCCGTCATCTCGGCCTCTATGATGGTCGCCGGCGTGCCGTTTCCGCTGGCCATCGCCGCCGGCTTCGCCATTGGTCTTGCCTGCGGCCTCGTCAACGGCGTGCTCGTCGCCCATGTTGGGCTGCAGCCCTTCATCGTCACGTTGGGAACGCTCAGCACCTATCGGGCACTGGCGCTGATCTACACCGGCGGCAATCCGGTCCTCGGCCTGCCCCCAGGCTTTCGCGCCGTCTTCAACGGTTCGCTGTTCGGACTGCCTCTGGCGGTCGTCATCGTCGCCTGCGTGGCTGTCGTCACTTGGGTCGTTTTGAAGAAGACGCCCTTCGGCGAATATCTGCTCGCCATCGGCGGCAACGAGGAGGCGGCCTACATCGCCGGCGTGCCGATTGCCCGCACCAAGATCGCCGCCTACATGATCTCAGGCCTGCTGGCGGCGCTTGCCGCGCAGATCCTGATCGGCCGGTTGGGCGCCGCCGAACCCATCCTCGGCAATCTCTGGGAGCTCGACGCCATCGCGGCTGCCGCCATCGGCGGCGCCTCGCTGATGGGCGGCAAGGGCAGCGTCGTCGGCACCATCCTGGGCGCCGTCATCCTCGGCGCCATGCGCAACGGTTTGACGCTGATGAACGTCCAGTCCTTCTATCAGCTTCTGGCAACTGGTCTTATAATCCTCGCCGCGATGCTTATCGATCGCGTGACGAGGGGGCGTGGATGACCTTGAGCGGGCTGGACCTGAAAGCGGTAGGACCGCGCATCCGCATGATGATGCCGCATCTCACTCCGCTGGAGGCGAAGGTGGTGGAAACCGTCTTCGGCCGGCGCGGCTTCGACGAGAGCATTCCGCTGAAGCAGATCGCCGAGGAATCCGGCGTGTCCGAGGCGATGGTGGTCAAGATCGCCAAGAAGCTCGGCTTTTCCGGCTATCGCGACTTCCGCACCGCCGTCTACGAATACAGTCGCCTGCCGACCGCCGAGATGCACCAGGAACTGTCATCCGACGACAGTTCGGCCGAGATCGTGCAAAAAGTGTTCCGCACCTCCATCCAGGCGCTGGAGGAGACGCTGGCGATCCTCGACATCGAGGATTTCGACCGCGCCGCCGAGCTGCTCTTCCGTGCCAAGAACCGGGATTTCTATGGCGTCGGCGGCTCGGCGCAGATCGCGCGCGACGTTTCGCACAAATTCCTGCGCATCGGCATCCGCGCATCCGTCTACGACGATTCGCACATGATGCTGATGTCGGCCTCGCTGCTCGGCGGCGACGACATCGCCGTCGGCTTCTCGCATTCGGGCAACACGTCGGCCGTTATCGACGCCATCCAGTTGGCCCGCAAGAACGGTGCCCGCACGCTGGCCATCACCAATTACGACAACTCGCCCCTGGCCGCCGTCGCCGATATCGTTCTGTGCTCGACCGCGCAGGGCTCGCCGCTGATGGGCGAGAACGCAGCGGCCCGCATTGCCCAGCTCAACATTCTCGACGCGTTGTTCGTCGCGGTGGCGCAGCGCGACTATCAGGCGGCGGAGCGCAATCTCGGCCGCACCATGTCGGCGGTGACATCGAAACGAAAAGACCGGGGCTCATGACGACAACGCCGCTGGTGACCGTGTTCGGCAGCCTGCATTACGACATTATGGTCGACGCGCCCGACCGCCCGCGCAAGGGCGAGACGGTGACCGGCCATGCCTGGCACCCCAAATGCGGTGGCAAGGGCGGCAACCAGGCCGTCTCGGCGGCGCGGGCCGGTGTGTATGCGGCGATGATCGGCGCCGTCGGCGACGATGATTTCGGGCGGGCGTTGCTGGCCAATCTCGATCGCGCCAAGGTCGACCGCCGCTTCGTGCGGGTGGCCGCTGGCGCCGGCTCCGGCATGAGCGTGGCGATCTTCGACCAAGGCGGCGACTATGGCGCGGTGATCGTCTCGGGCAGCAATCTGACACTGGGCCATGCCGACAGTGCCTCTGCTTCCGATGTGGTGGGACAGACGGCGGTGCTCCTGCTGCAGAACGAAGTGCCGGAAGCCGCCAACATTGCCGCCGCACGCGCAGTCAAGGCACGGGGCGGTCGCGTCGTGCTCAACGCGGCCCCCGCGCGCAAACTCTCCGAGGCGTTGATCGCCCTGGTCGACATATTGGTGGTCAACGCCATCGAGGCGGAATTCCTGGCTGGCACGGCAGTGGTCGAGACACTCGACGGGGCCGCGCAAGCCGCACGGCTATTGGCCGATCTCTATCCCGTGGCGATCGTCACGGCGGGCGGCGAAGGCGTCGCCTGTTGCGACCGGAGCGGCGAGGCCTTTGCGCTGTCCGCCATCCCGGTCAAGGTCGCCAGCACGCATGGCGCCGGCGATGAATTCGTTGGCGCGCTGGCCGCGGGACTTGCCCGTGGGCAGACCATGCGGGCGGCCATCACCGCCGCCAACGCGGCTTCGGCCTTGCTGGTCTCGACGCCAGAGGCCGAGCGCGACGGCATCTGACCGGCTGGTTTCCGTCTTGCCAGACCGCAGCAGCGGCCGCCTATCCTTGCGGCCTCGCGCGAATTCCGCTAAGGCGCGCCTTTGTCGCCGGGGAACACGGACTTTGGACGATCAACGCGCCGACGTCGCCATCATCATGGGCAGCCAGTCCGACTGGGCGACGATGCGCCATGCCGCCGAAACGCTGGAAGCACTTGGCATCCCGCACAAGCGGCTCATCATCTCCGCGCACCGCACACCGGACCGGCTCTATGATTTCGCCAAGGGCGCCAAGGCGGCCGGTTACCAGGTGATCATCGCCGGCGCCGGCGGTGCAGCACACCTGCCCGGCATGACGGCGGCGATGACGCCATTGCCGGTGTTCGGCGTGCCGGTGGAATCGAAAGCGCTTTCCGGGCAGGATTCGCTGCTGTCCATCGTCCAGATGCCAGCCGGCATTCCCGTTGGAACGCTGGCCATAGGCAAGGCTGGGGCCGCCAACGCAGCCCTTTTGGCCGCCGCCGTGCTGGCCCTGAACGATGACAGCCTTGCCGTCCGTCTGGATGCCTGGCGCGCCGCGCAGACTGCCAAGGTCGCGGCTGAACCGACGGATACGCCGTGAGCCTGCCCGCCGGATCGACCATCGGTATCATTGGCGGCGGCCAGCTCGGCCGCATGCTGGCTGTTGCTGCCGCCCGTCTCGGCTACCGCACCGTGGTGCTGGAGCCGCAAGCGGATTGCCCGGCCGCACAGGTCGCCAACCGGCAGATAACAGCCGCCTATGACGACCCGGCCGCCCTTGCCGACCTGGCAGCGTCGAGTTCCGTCATCACCTACGAGTTCGAGAACGTCCCGGTCGCGGCGGCCAGCGCGCTGGCGGCCAAGGTTCCGGTCTATCCGCCGGCGCGTGCGCTGGAAGTGGCGCAGGACCGGGTGGACGAAAAAACATTCCTCAACGGCATCGGCATTGCCACCGCCGATTTCCACGCCGTCGACAATGATGACGAGCTGGCGGCGGCGCTGAAAGCATTCGACGGCAGCGGCATCCTGAAGACCCGGCGCATGGGATATGACGGCAAGGGCCAGCGCGTCTTCCGAAACATGGAAGCCGGCGGTTTTGCCGGCACATGCGAGGCGATGGGCAATGTGCCGCTGATTCTGGAGTCTTTCGTGCCGTTCGAGCGCGAGATATCGGTGATCGCGGCGCGTGGGCTGGACGGTGCGGTTGTCGCCTACGATCCAGCCGAGAATATCCATCGCAACGGCATTCTCCACACATCGACCTTGCCGGCCGCCATTATGCCGGAGACGGCGCAAGCGGCCCGAACGGCGGCATCGAAGGTCCTGTCGGCGCTGAACTATGTCGGTGTCATCGGCGTCGAGTTCTTCGTGCTGGCCGATGGCTCGCTGCTGGCCAACGAGATCGCGCCGCGCGTGCACAATTCCGGCCATTGGACGGAAGCCGCCTGTGTCGTTTCGCAGTTCGAGCAGCATATCCGCGCCATCGCCGGCCTGCCGCTCGGCGGCCCGGACCGCCATTCCGACTGCGTGATGGAAAACCTGATCGGCGACGATGTGCTGCGCGTCCCGGAGCTTCTCGCCGAGCCCGATCTGATGCTGCATCTCTACGGCAAGACCGAAGCGCGGCCCGGCCGCAAGATGGGTCATTTCACTCGGATCAGACGTCGCGCCTCATAAGGTTGCCTACTGCGCGTCGTCGCTCTCGTCCTGCCCTGTATTGGCGCAACTCCCATCGCCTTCCTCGCAATTGGCCGCGGCAGCGAGCTGCTTGACGCGGTCATTGGTCAATCTGGGTCAGGCATTGCGAAACTTCCATCGAATGGATCGATCCGCCTTCGCTGGCGGCGGTGGAATGCGCGCACTCGGCATCGCGAAAAGTGATCCAGGCGCGTTGCGCCACCTGCAGCAATCTCTTGCCGTTGGCATCGTCCGAGCTGGTGAGGTTCTGATAGGCCGTGTTGAGCCTGGCGTCGGCCGCCTGGTAATCCTCGCCGGCACAGATGTTCATCATTTGCTGGCTGTCGTCGCTGCGGTCGCATTCCTGCGCGCGCGCAACCGAAGCTGCCGCCAGCAGGACAAGGCAGGCGGCCAGGAACATCCGGCGCATAGTCGTCTCCAAATCATTTCACGGCGACCGCATCATCCCAGCCGGCCCAGGGCCGCGCAATGCCGCAAGGCCGACATGGCGGATAATTGATGACAGGGATGATTCACAGCCGCTATGGAGCACGCTTGCGGTTGACAGGGACAAGGCTCCTCGTTTATGAGCCACCCACAGTTCAAAGGCGCGTCTTCTGGCGCGCCTTAAAATTTCGACCCAACCGGGTCCACACCGACAGGCAAGACCATGAAGATCAAGAATTCGCTCAAGGCGCTGAAGGCGCGTCACCGCGACAACCAGCTGGTTCGCCGCAAGGGCCGCATCTACATCATCAACAAGAC
>NZ_RZQP01000113.1:0-19396 GCF_003998165.1 Mesorhizobium sp. M7A.F.Ca.US.007.01.2.1
GGAGTACATCACCCGCCAGAGCCAGGGCGACTTCTGCATCCTCGACCAGCGCGACGGCAATCTGTGGATGGATGCCGGCATGGTCACCACCCAAGCCGACTGGTCGCTCGATTTTGACATCGGCATGAACTTTTTCGAATGGCACGCGCCGGTGCCGCTGGCGCATGAGAAGGGGATTTTTGTCAGGGCGCTGAAATTCCTCACCAACATCCAGCAAGGCAAGCCGGCCAGGCGCCTGAACTGGACGATGACCATCAATCCGCGCCTCGACACCAGCCCCGAAAACTATCACAAATGGGGTCCGGACCGGGCTACGGTGACGCCGGAAAATGTCGGCGACAAAGTGCATCTGCGCGTCGAGCTGCAGAGTTTTTGGCGCCTGCCGCGCTCGAACGGCATCGTCTTTCCGATCCGCTGCTATCTGATCAAGATGGATGAGCTGGTGACGCAACCAAAATGGGCCCGGCGCTTGCACCGCGTCATCCGCGACCTGCCCGACGAACTCGCCAACTACAAGGGCCTGACCCGATATAGGTCAACGTTGGTCGAGTGGCTGTCGAAGCTCGACGACGGCAGCCCGACGAACCCTGGGTTCGGGCCGGATTGAGCGACGCCCGCGAAGCTGCCGATCTCCCCCTCGTGGGGGGAGATCGAGTCCCGCTCAACCCGCGCTCTGCGGATAGCAGATAATCGACAAATACCGCATCGGCAGTTTCGTCAGCTGTTCCGGCCCGTGCGGCGCGTCGGCGTCGAAGAACAGGCTGTCGCCGGGCTTCATCGGGTAGAGATTGCTGCCGTGCCGGTAAACGACCTCGCCCTCGAGCATATAGAGGAACTCCATGCCCTCATGCTGGAAGGTCGGAAACACGTCGGAATCCTCGGTCAGCGTGATCAAATAGGGCTCGACGACGACGCCGCTGGTATTGGAGCCGATATGGCCGAGCAGATTGTACTGGTGACCGGCGCGCGTGCCGCGGCGCTCGACATCGAGGCCTTGGCCGGCCTTGACGAAAACGGCGCTGCGCTCTTCCTCGAACCGGCGGAAGAAGGCAGTGACCGGGACGCCGAGCGCCCGCGACAGCGCCTGCAAGGTGGTCAGTGACGGCGAGGTGATGCCATTCTCGATCTTCGACAGCATGCCCAGCGAAATGTCGGTGGCGACCGCCAGATCGGCGACGGTGATGCCGAGCTTCTTGCGGAAGGCGCGCACCTCGCGGCCGATCGCCACCTCCAGCACCTTTTCGCGCGTGTCGCGAATGGCATGCGGGTTCTGCGTCAGCGGCGCGCGGATGGTTTTCCCGTCGGCCGAGACCTTTGGCTGCGGCTTGGCCTTTGCACCGGCTGGACCAGCCTTGGAATCGGAAACCTTCTTCGCCATGTCGCCCCCGGCACTCCTGCGGATTTATTTCACTCTAGGTGAACATGTCAGGTGCCGATACAGCAGCGCAACTGCGACGGCAAGTCGCCTGAAAGCGCATGCGCACGATCCGGCGTTTGGCCGCGTCCGGTTTTTTGCGGGAAATCCACATCGGCGGAACGTTGTTTCCGCACCGGGCTGTTGACAGCACGAAAGGGCCAATTACTGTCCCTGTGAGTGAAATTTGTTTCGTAAGAGCAATTCCGGGAAAAGCGCATAGCGCTTTCCGCTTGGGATTTGCGTCAAGGCAAAAGTCGAAACCAGATCGGGAGGCCTGCCATGAAAAGTCGCGTTGCCGTCATCGGAGCCGGCCCATCCGGCCTGGCACAGCTCAGGGCCTTCAAATCGGCGGCCGACAAGGGCGCCGACATTCCCGAGATCGTCTGCTTCGAAAAGCAGTCGGACTGGGGCGGCCTGTGGAACTACACCTGGCGCACCGGTCTCGACGAGCATGGCGATCCGGTGCACGGTTCCATGTATCGCTATCTCTGGTCGAACGGACCAAAGGAATGCCTGGAATTCGCCGACTATACTTTCGAGGAGCACTTCGGCCGGCCGATCGGCTCCTATCCGCCGCGCGCCGTGCTGTGGGACTACATCAAGGGGCGCGTCGAGAAATCAGGCCTGCGCAAATGGGTGCGCTTCAACAGCCCGGTGCGCATGGTGACGTTTTCGGACGAGACGAAGAAATTCACCGTCACCGCGCATGACCGAACCAACGACGTCACTTATTCCGAAGAGTTCGACAATGTCGTCGTCGCCTCCGGGCATTTCTCGGTACCCAACGTGCCCTATTTCGAGGGTTTCTCCACCTTCAATGGCCGCATCCTGCACAGCCATGATTTCCGCGACGCGATGGAATTCAAGGGCAAGGATATCCTGATCATCGGCCGCTCCTATTCGGCCGAGGACATCGGCTCGCAATGCTACAAATACGGCGCCAAATCCATCACCTCCAGCTACCGCTCGAAGCCGATGGGTTTCAAATGGCCGGAGAATTGGAAAGAGGTGCCGCTGCTGCAGAAGGTCGTCGGCAAAACCGCGCATTTCAAGGATGGCACGACCAAGGATGTCGACGCCATCATCCTGTGCACCGGGTACCTGCATTCCTTCCCCTTCCTGACCGACGATCTGAAGCTCAAGACAGCCAACCGCATGTGGCCGCTCGATCTCTATGAAGGCGTCGTCTGGGAGAAGAACCCACAGCTTTCCTATATCGGCATGCAGGATCAGTTCTACACCTTCAATATGTTCGACGCGCAGGCCTGGTTTGCCCGCGACGTCATCATGGGCCGCATCAAGCTGCCCTCGGCCGAGGCGATGGCCGCTCACGGCGCGAAGTGGCGCGCGCGTGAGGAAACGCTGGAAGACGCCGAGCAGATGATCTGGTTCCAGGGCGACTACACCAAGGAATTGATGGACCAGACCGATTATCCCGGTTTCGACGTCGAGGCGGTCAACCAGACCTTCATGGAATGGGAACACCACAAGGGCGAAGACATTATGAGCTTCCGCGACCACGCCTACCGCTCGCTGATGACCGGCACCATGGCGCCGCTGCATCATACGCCGTGGCTGCAGGCGCTCGATGATTCGATGGAGAGCTATCTTGAGGTGAAGGGCGTTGCGGCGGAATAACGAGTGGGCGCCGTCAGGCCGGCGCCTCGACCCAACCGTGGCGACTCTCGCCATAGACAGACTGCGTCGGCGCCGGAAATGCCGGGTCTCCGAAGCAGCCGACTGCGACGGCTACCGCCGCCGGTTTTCGTGACGGATACCAGAAGACCGTTGAGCCGCACGTTCCGCAGAAATGGAAGGTGACGGGAAAGCCGCTGTCGGAATCGCGTTGGAATGTCTGGAATGAGCCGCTGATCTCGGTCTCGGCGGCATCGAAGAAAGCGGCGATCCCGAACGGACTGCCGGTCCGCCGCTGACAGTCCAGGCAATGGCAAAGCGAGACCTTGGCCGGCTCTTGCGGGCAGCGGATCTGCAATTGGCCGCAGGTGCAGTGAGCGATCCGGCCAGTCATCATTCTCTCCTGTGTCGGGGCGGCTAATCCTAACCCAGCCTTGCGCGCGCCTTCGCCGTCCAGGCGCTGAACAGCCGGTCGGCGACGATGCCGATGAAGGCGATGGCGAGACCGGCGACGATGCCGCGGCCGGAATCGGCTTTGGACAGTGCGATGAACACTTCCTGGCCGAGATCGCGGGTGCCGACCATGGCGCAGATGATGATCATTGCCAGCGCCATCAGGATCGTCTGGTTGACGCCCAGCATGATCTCCGGCAGCGCCAGCGGCAGTTGCACGCGAAAGAAGGTCTGGCGCGGCGTGCAGCCCGAAACCTTGGCCGCCTCGATCAGCGCCGGCGGCACCTGCCTGATGCCGTGATTGGTGTAGCGGATCGCCGGCACCACGGCGAAGGCGATCGTCGCGATCATCGCGGTGACGTCGCCGACCCGAAACAGCATCACCACCGGGATGATGAAGCAGAAGGATGGCAGCACCTGCAGCGTATCGATGACCGGCGTGACGATTTTCTCGAACCGGTCGCTGCGCGAAGCCATCAGCCCGATCGGGATGCCGATCAGGCAGGCGATGAAGGCCGAAATACCGCAGAGATAGACCGTCGCCATGGTCTTTTCCCACAGGCCGGTGATGGCGCAGAAGGCGGTCAGCGCGGCGACGAGGACGGCGAGACGCAGGCCGGAGAGTTGATAGCCGGCAAGGCCGAGCAGGAAGACGGCGCCGAGCCACGGAAAGCCCTCGCAAAAGGCGCGCAGCGGGTTCAGCAGATTGAGGATGAGCGCCACGCGAAACGCTTCGATCGTGTCGAAGAAATTGATGGTCACCCAGTTCACCGCCGCCTTCCACAGCGGCGCCGTGGTGAAAGTGATCGCTTTCGGCACCACTGCCAAGGCCGGCACGAACAGGCCGGACAGTGTTGTCACGACAAGGATGGCGATGGCCAGCGTCAGGTTGGGGTAGCGCCGCCAGAGGCTCGGGCTTACCTCCTGATGGACATGGCCCTTTGCTTGGCTGTGCGCGATGGCCTGGCTCAGCCGGTCGAGTGCGATGGCGAGTGCCACAATGGCAAGGCCGGCTTCCATCGCCTCGCCGACCTTCAGCGCACGTAGCGCCAGGAGCACGTCGTAGCCGAGGCCGCCGGCACCGATCATCGAAGCGATGATCACCATGTTCAGCGCCAGCATGATGACCTGGTTGACGCCGACCATCAATGTCGGCCGCGCCGACGGCAGCAGCACCCGCCACAGTTTCTGCTGCGCCGTGCAGCCGGCCATTTCGCTGAAATCGTCGATCTCCGACGGCACCCGCGACAGGCCGAGCATCGTTGCTCGCACCATCGGCGGGGTGGCGAAGATGGCGGTTGCGATCATCGCCGAGACCGGGCTGTTGCCGAACAGCAGCAGCATTGGGATGAGATAGGCGAAGGTCGGGATCGTCTGCATCAGGTCAAGGGCAGGGGAGACGATGAGCCTTTCGGCCCACGGCTTGCGCCACGCCCAAATGCCGGCGAACAGCCCGGTGACGATGCAGAACGGCACGGCGATGGAGATCAGCCCAAGCGTCAGCATGGCGCTGGTCCATTGGCCGAACAGCGCGATATAGAGAAAGCAGCCGCCGACCAGCAGGCCGAGCTTTCTGCCGCCGGCTGCATGCCCGGCGATGAAGGCGGCAGCACAGACGCCGACCCAGGACAGCCGCGGCAGGACATAGGCGTCCGCGCCGTGACCGATCTTGAAATTCTTGGCCAGCAGATTGAGCGCGAAATCGAGCGGAACGCCGAGCACAGCGGTGATCGAGCGGGTGAGCCACGACAGGTTCGACTTGATCCAGCGCATCAGCGCGCTGATCCAATCGGCGACCGGCACGACGGCGCTGGCCGGATAATTGACCGCCCAGGGCAGGTGGTCTTGCAACAGGAACACGACAAGCGCGGCCGCGAGTGCCACCGCCCAGACGAGCAGCCAGACCTGAACCGGGCGCGACCGTGTTTCGCCGGCGCTTGCCGTCACCGTCATGTGCCGGCTCCGGAACGCTCAATGCCGGCCAGCAGATCGATCACCGCTTGCGGCGTCACCTCGCCGATCGGCTTGCCGCTGCCGTTGACGACCGCGAACGGCTTGTTGGCGGCAACGATGCTGGCGGAAAAGCTGGATATCTTGGCCTCCGGCGCCACCGTTCCGCCGTGCTCCGAGCCGTCGCAGGCGCGCATGAGGCTGCGTGCCGAGATCACCTTGGCGCGGTCGACGTCGCGGGTGAACTCGGCGACGTAGTCGGTCGCCGGATTGACCACCAGTTCCTCCGGCGTGCCGATCTGGATGACCTCGCCATCCTTCATGATGGCGATGCGGTCGGCCAGCCGGATGGCCTCGTCGAAATCATGGGTGATGAAGACGATGGTCTTGTGCAGCATCATCTGCAACCGCATCAGCTCGTCCTGCATCTCGCGGCGGATCAGCGGATCGAGCGCCGAGAACGGCTCGTCGAGGAACCAGATTTCCGGTTTTGTCGCCAGGCTGCGGGCGATGCCGACACGCTGCTGCTGGCCGCCGGACAGTTCGCGCGGATAGAAATGCTCGCGACCCCTTAAGCCGACAAGCTCGATGACCTCGCGCGCCCTTGCTTCGCGTGTCGCCCGGTCCTGCCCCTGGATGCTGAGTGGGAAGGCGATGTTCTCCAGCACGTTGAGATGCGGCAACAGCGCAAAATTTTGGAACACCATGCCCATGCGGTGTCGTCGCAATTCGATGAGTGCTGCATCGGAGATTTTCAGCAGGTCATTGCCCTCGAATTCGACCTTGCCGTGGGTCGGCTCGACCAGCCTCGACATGCAGCGCACCAGCGTCGACTTGCCGGAGCCCGACAGGCCCATGATGATGAAAATCTCGCCCTGGCGGATTTCAAGGTCGACGGCGCGCACCGCGCCGACCAGCCCGGCAGCCGTGACGTCGGCCATGCTGGCCTTGCCGTCACGTTCACGGATGAAATTGGCCGCGTTCGATCCGAACAATTTCCAGACATTGCGGCAGGCAAGCTTTACCGGACGGGCGTCTTTTGGCGCGCCCGCCGTGTTTGGCTCCTGTTCAGTCCTGTCCGTCATTCGAACGTCCCTCTGGAATATCAACAAGTGAGGCCCGGCTGGTCAGCAGCCGGGTCTCATTTTTCCAGTCGGAACGATCACTGCGCCCAGGCTTTCCAGTCGGCCTCGTGGGCGGCGATCCAGGCAGCTGCGACGTCTTCCGGTGTCTTGCCGCCGAGATCGATCTCGCCGCTCATCTTGTTGAGCTCATCGGTGTCAATCGTGTAGGCCTTGGCCACCTTGTAGGCGACCGGCCATTTGTCCTTCATGCCGGACCAGGAGTATTTCCAGATCTCGCCATGCGGCTTGCCGCAGTCATATTTGGCGTCGGGGTTCACGCCCCATTTCGGGTCGTTGTAGCACTCGGGCGTGTATTCCGGGAATTCAACCCACTCGCCCTTGTACTTGGCCGGCGCCCAATGCGGCGAATAGATCCACAGCATGATCGGCGCCTTGCGCTGATAGGCGGAATCGAGCTCGGCGAACATCGCCGCGTCGGTGCCGGCATGGATGACGGTGAAGGGCAGTTTCAGCGCCTCGACGCGCTCGTCGTCAAAGCCTTCCCAGGTCACCGGGCCGCCGAGATAGCGTCCCTTCGGTGCGGTCTCCGCCGTCGAGAAGGCTTCGGCGCATTTCGGGTCCTTTAGCGCTTCCCAATTGGGCAGGCCCGGGCATTTCTCCTTCATGTATTCCGGAAACCACCACTCTTCCTTGGCCTTGGGTCCGAGCTTGCCCAGCCGTTCGGTCTGGCCGGTCGCATCGGAAGCCTTCATGGCTTCGCCGGCGGTCGTGTCCCAGAACTCCAGGCCGACATCGAGATCGCCATTGGTGAGGCCCGTGGTCAGGCTGGAGAGGTAGTCGGCCGTGGGATACTCGACGGTATAGCCGAGCTTTTCCAGGATACCGCCAAGGATCTTGGCGTTCAGATTGACGCTGGTCCAGTCGAACAGCGCGATCTTGATCGGATCGTTGGATTCTGGTGCGGCGGCTTGGGCGGAAGGTGTCAGTGCACTCGCCGCGGCGAGTGCGAAGGTTCCCATTGTTAAGTTCGAAATCACACTGCGAAGTGACATGCTTGTTCTCCTTCAAGCTGTGAAAATTATCGTTCGTTCCCTTCTTGCGGCTTTTCTTGATTGTGTTGGAAAGGCTGGTCTTTGCGCAAGGCCGTCGGCGCCAGATTGTTGCCCCGGCTTTGGCCGGCGCAGGCAAGATGGTGCTCAATTCTAGTGATGATGGAACAGGACTGCAGTGTCGGCGTCATGGTTGCCGACGGATCGCTGCGGGGGCGGTCATCTGCGGATCGATTGCCAGTCTTGCGGCGCCTTGCAAGGTGCGAGCCATCAAGGTCTCATGTTCTCGGCTGTCGACCCGGCAAGCGCCATCTCGCCAAGCCAGTTTCATGGGATGAAATTATATATATCAAGGTTCATGTCGCGCAACGACTAACACCGCGCGAGGCGTATAAATTCAGACTGCAGGCGAAGTTGAACCTCTACCAGCAGACGTAGCCGCCATCGACAATCAGGTCGAGGCCGGTGACGAAGCTCGCTGCGCGGCTGGCCAGGAACACCGTCGGTCCGACCATTTCCTCCGGCGCCGCCATCCGCCCCATCGGCGTGTCGCGCTTGAAGATCTTCACCTCTTCGGCCACCTCAGGCCGCTTGTTCATCGGCGTCAGTGTGTAGCCCGGGCTGACGACATTGACGCGCAGGCCGCGATCGGCCCACTCCATGGCGAGACTCCTGGACATGTGGATGACGGCGGCCTTCGAAGAGTTGTAGTGCGCCTGCGTCAGGCCCCGGTTGACGATGGTGCCCGACATCGAGGCGATGTTGATGATCGAGCCCTTGCCTCGCACCAGCATCTTGCGCGCTTCGGCCTGACAGGACAGGAACACGCCGGCGACATTGACCTCGTGCACCTTCTGCCACGTCTCCAGCGGCATCGTCTCGGCGGGTTCGGAGCCGGCAATGCCGGCATTGTTGACCGCAACGGTCAGCGCACCGAGTTCGCTCTCGACTCGATCGATCGCCGCCGCCAGATCGCTCTGCGATGTCACTGTACCGTTCAGCACCAGCGCCTTGCGGCCGAGTGCCGTGATCCGGTGCGCCGTTTCATCCAGCCCACCTTTCGACGCATGACCAAAACAGGCGATGTCGGCGCCTGCCTCGGCCAGCCCGATCGCGATGGCCTGGCCGATGCCGCTGCCGGCGCCGGTGACCAGCGCGACATCGCCATCCAGCTTGAAAAGATCCATCGAGTGTCCTCCCTGTCCCAGGGAGGGTATGCGCTGACCCGTGCTTCGATCAAGCGCCCGCGCGCAAGCGGCGTCGATGCCTAGAAATAACCGCTCGACGCGGCCGTGGCTTCCTTCGGGATTTCGACGCCATCGACCAGGATCTTGTCGACCAGCTCGTGGTGGAAACAGACCAGCCCCTTGATGCGCTCCGCCTCGTGCACCGGCTCAGGATAATACCAGACCAGGTTCTCGTGGCGCTTGGCCTTGGTCGTCACGTGATAGTAGTTGGAGATGCCCTTGTAAGGACAGCGCGAGATGTAGCGGCTGGGCGCGAACATATCGAGCCGCGTGTCGGCGATCGGCAGATAGTGGCGCACCGGATGGCCGGTCTCGAACAGGAACACGCCGCGGCGTGAATCGGCGACCTGCTCACCATCGAGGATGACCTGCACGCGCCGCGACGACGGCAGGCAGTCGACGCGGCGGAAGGGATCGCGGGCGTGGACAAAGATCTCCTCGTCCTCCTCGAACCAGTGCCCCATCTTGCTCCAGGTGAACGACATGTAGTCCGATATCGGCGGACAGCCCTTGACCGGATCGAGATAGCGCCAGGCCGCGTCCTCGACCAGCGTGATGCCGGTGTTGAGCGAATAGTGGGTGGCTGTGCCCTTGAATGGGTCCTCTGTCGTGGTCTTGCTCGGCAGCAGGAACTCCTCGCGAACGTCGCCGATCGGAAAATAGTAGACCGGCAGATGATCGGATTCGTAGAACACCAAGGCGTTGGTCGTATCGGCCACGGTCATTGACCCCACCTGCACGCGCAGGCGCTTCTGCGTCGGCATGGTGAAGGCTATGTAGCCCGGCTCGAAGTCGTACTGCACGATGCTGTCGAGCAGCGGAAAATGCGGCCCGCGGCCGCGCAGATGAGGCTTGCGAATGGTAGTCTCCCGTTTTGTTTCTTTTGTCATCGGGCGTTGAGGCACGATCAGCTCAGGGACACGCGATCGAGCAGCAGGCCGGCGGCGATCGGCGGCAAGCCGCTGACATTCTTGCGCACCGGCACCAGCAGATCGGGGAAATAGCTGAAGATGACAGGCGTCTCGTCGAGCAGCAGTTTCTGGATGTCGGAGGCGGCAGCGCGCTGCGCGCCGACATCGAGCGCCTTGAGATAGCTGGTGACCATGCCGTCATAGGCCGGGCTCTTGAAATGCGCCGCATTCCACGGACCGTCGCTGACCAGCGGGCTCTTCAGGAAGACGTTCGGCACGCTGCGATGGGCGTAGTCGGTGATGCCAAGTGGGCTGTCCAGCCAGTCCGACTGGCCGAACACCGCCTTGCCGTAATATTTGTCCTGGTCTTCGATGTTGAGCGAGATGCGGGCACCGATTCCCTTGGCGAAATTCTGGAACAATTGCGCGTAGCCGGGAATGTCGGAATAGCGCAGCGTCGTTAGCGTGATGTCGAAACCACTGGCAAGGCCCGCCGCCTCCAGCAACTGCTTGGCCTTGGCGATATCCTGGACGCGCTGCGGCACCGTCTTGTCGGTTGCGGGGAAAGCGGGTGCGAAGGGGCTGTCATTGCCGGTCGCCGCCATGCCGCGGCACAGCCCGTCGACCAGCTTGGAGCGGTCGATGCACAGCGCCAGCGCCTGGCGCACGCGCTTGTCGGTGAAGGGGCCGGTGTCGCAGCGCATGTGAAGCTGCCGGTGCGCGGTCGAAGCGACACGCAGCACCGTGATATCAGGACTGTTCAGCACCACCTGGCTTACATCGAGCGGAACGGCGTCGAGGATGTCGACCTCGCCGGCCTGCAGCGCCAGGATGCGCGGTTGCACGTCGCCGTAGAATTTGAATTCGAGCCGGTCAGGCAGCGCCTTCTCGCCCCAATAGTCGGTATTGCGGATGAAGGTCGCGCCGACCTTTGGCGTGTAGGTCTCCAGCCGGAATGGCCCGGTTCCTTCGAACGTCTTTTCGTAGTCGCCCTTGTAGCTCGCCGGCAGGATGACGGCGTTGTAATTGTCGATCGACACCGAATAGGGAAAGCTGCCATTCGGCGCATCGAGATGGAAGGCGACGGTGTGGTCGTCGACCTTCCGGGTGCCGCCTTTCGACAGCAGCCCCTTGAACACGGAAAGTGCATTAGAAGCGCCGTTGGGGTCGGCCAGCCGGTCGAAGGTCGCGACGACGTCGTCGGCCTTGAAATCCTCGCCATTGTGGAATTTCACGCCCTTGCGCAGCTTGAACGTCCAGACGCTGCCGTCCTCGTTCGGCGCCCAGCTCTCCGCCAGCACCGGCTTCAAGGTGAGGTCCGGCTGCGTGATGCAGAGAAATTCGGCGGTCTGGAAAACCAGCTGGTAGCTGCCGCTGTCATAATAGGTGACGGGATCGATGGCGCCGCCCGGCGTCGCCACGCCGGCGCGCACCGTGCCGCCCGGCTTGCCCTCCGCGCGTGCTTGCTGCGTGCCGAGGCCGGCGGCCGCGACAAGGCTGCCCAGGAACGGCAGTGAGAGACCAAGCACGCTGCCATGGCGCAGGAAGTCGCGGCGGTCCATCCTGCCGGCCAGCAATTCGTCGACAGCGGAATTTTCGATTGCAGTGAGCGTTCTGCGAGCGTTGTCGATCATCCGGAAATGCTTGGGCATGGCTGGATTCCTCGCGTGTCTTGGGGTTCGGCCATCTAGTTCATTATTGACTGCCGCCGGAAAGCGATATTTTTTGATAGGGGTCATCGAAATTTTCGATGCAGAGGTGGGCATGGACACTGAAAATCTGCGCAGCTTTCTCGAAGTCGCCACCCATGGCAGCTTCACCGTCGCAGCCAGCCGGCTCAACCTCGCGCAGTCCACCGTCAGCGCACGGATCAGGGGGCTGGAGGAGCAGTTGGGCCGCCGGCTTTTCGTGCGCGACCGCGATGGCGTCACGCTGACGCCGGCCGGCCGGCAGTTCCTGCCACATGCCTCTTCCATCACCCGCACCTGGGAGCAATCGCGGCAGGACATCGCCGTTCCCGATGGCTACGAGACCTTGCTGCGGCTGACCGCGCCTGCCTATCTGTGGGACCGCATCACCTCGCCATGGGTCGAGTGGATGCGCACCAGGCGGCCGAACGTGGCGCTGCGGCTTGAAGGCAGTTTCCCGGACTCGGCGATCGACCAACTGGCGGAAGGCCTGCTCGATATCTGCATCCTCTATCTGCCGCGGCCGCATCCCGGCATCGTCTACGAAACGCTGGCGGTCGATCAGGTCGTGCTTGTCCAGCATGCCGCGCAGACCAGGCCGTGGACCGAAAACTACATTCTGATGGATTGGGGGCTGGAGTTCCGCATCGAGCACGACCGCGCCTTTGCCGGCATGGTCAAGCCCGCCATATCGGCCGGACTGGTCTTCATCGGGCTGCAGCACGTGCTGTCACAGCAGGCCGCCGCCTATCTGCCGCTCAGCGCCGTCAGCGGTCATATCGAGCGCGGCGAGATGCGGCGCATCGACAATACGCCGGTGTTCCAGCGGCCGATCTACCTCGCCTATCCCTCGAACCCCGCCTCGTCGGATGTTCTGGATGTCGCGCTCACAGGCCTGCGCACGCTGGCCAGGAACTGGGCCGAAGGGCAGGGCTTTTCGGAAGGTGACCGTGCTCTCAGCATGGCCGGCCAGGTCTGACTGGCCAAGCCACGGAAGCGCGGCGCTATGCCGGCTCGGTCACGGCCGCTCTCTGCAGCCTGGCCAGTTCGGCATATGGAATGTGGCAGCGGATCGAATGGCCGGGCTGGGCCTCGCTCAGCGGCGGCTCCTGCTGTTCGCAGATCGGACCGATCTTGCGCGGGCAGCGCGTGTGGAACACGCAGCCCGACGGCGGATTGGTGGCGCTCGGGATTTCGCCGTCGAGACGAATGCGCGCCGTCTCGGTCTGGTCGAGTTTGGGCACGGCCGACAGCAGCGCTTCGGTGTAGGGATGATGCGGCCCGGAAAAGACCTCTTCCGTCGGTCCGAGCTCCATGATGCGGCCGAGATAGAGCACGGCGATCTTGTCGGAGAGGTAACGCACCACGGCCAGATCATGCGAGATGAAGATGTAGCTGACGTCTTCCTTCGACTGCAGGTCGGCGAGCAGATTGAGGATGGCCGCCTGCACCGAGACGTCGAGCGCCGAGGTCGGCTCGTCGCAGACGACGATGCGCGGGTCGCCGGCGAAGGCGCGGGCGATGGCGACGCGCTGCTTCAGGCCGCCGGACAGTTGGCGCGGTTTTACAGCCAGATGCCGGTCCGTAAGCCGCACCGAGCGGACGAGGTCGTTGAGACGAGCCTCCAGCGCCTTGCCGGAGAGGCCCGCCAGCCGCTTCAGCGCGCGTCCGATCAGATGCCGGATCGAATGCGATCGGTTGAGTGCGGAGTCCGGGTTCTGGAAGACGATCTGCATCGCCTTGATCTGGTCGTCGCTGCGGTTCTCCAGCCTGGGCGCCAGCGCCTTGCCTTCGAGCTCGATGGTGCCGCCTGCGTCCGGCGGCACAAGGCCGAGCAGCAGCCTGGCGAAGGTCGTTTTGCCGCTGCCGGATTCGCCGACCAGCCCGAGCGTTTCGCCGGGCCGCAGGTCGAGCGACACGTCCTTCACGGCGCGCAGTGCATGGCCATGGCTGGCATAGGTCTTGTTCAGCCCGGTGACGCGTAGCACCGGCGCTGCCGCCGCCCTTGGTACAGCCGCCACATCGCTCGGCGTCGCGCGCGGCAGCGCCTGCGCCTTGTCGTGATGAAAGCAGCGCGACAGCCGGCCGCCCAGATCGTAGAGCGGTGGCAATTCGCTGCGGCAGCGGTCGTCGGCGAGCGCGCAACGGTCGGCGAAGGCGCAGCCCTTGATGTCGGCCCCGATGCCGGGCAGGAAGCCGGGAATGGTATCGAGGCGGCCCTGGTCCTTGCGCTGGCCCCCGCGCGGCAGGCAGCGCAGCAAGGCTACGGTGTAGGGATGGCGCGGGTCGTTGAAGACGACCTCCGTCGGTCCTTCCTCGACCAGCATGCCGGCATAGAGCACGCCGACGCGGTCGCACATGTTGGAGACGACGGCGAGGTTGTGGCTGATAAACAGGATCGAGGCCGAGAGTTCTTGCCGCAGCTGCGCGATCAGGTCGAGCACTTCGGCTTCCACCGTCGCATCGAGGCCGGTGGTCGGCTCGTCGAGGATCAGCATCGAGGGATCGTTGGCCAGCGCCATGGCGATCGCCACGCGTTGCTGCATGCCGCCAGAAAGCTGGTGCGGGTAGCGCTGCATGACGCTGACGGGGTCGGAGATGCGCACGCGGTTCAGCATGGCAATCGCCCGGTCGGTGGCCGCTTGTCCCGAAATGCCGCCGAGTTCAAAAATCTCGGTCAACTGACGGCTGACGCGGATCGACGGGTTCAGCGCCTTGCTCGGGTCCTGATAGACCATGGAGACGCTTTCGGCCCGCGCCCGCCTGAGCGCCTCGGCGTCGAGTTTCATCACGTTCTGGCCGTCGAGCGATATCGTGCCGCCGGTGATAGAGCCGTTTCTCGGCAGATAGCGCACCACCGTAAGCGCCACGGTGGATTTGCCGCAGCCGGATTCGCCGACCAGCCCATAGGCTTCGCCCTGGCCGATGGTGAGGCTGAGGTTACGCAGCACGGCGCGGTTGCGGCCGGCGACGCGGTAGGCAACCGAAAGATCGGTGACTTCGAGTGCGTTTTCGGCCTTGGCGGAGTTAGTCATTGAGCGCTCCGTGAACGCCGTCGGCCGCCAGATTGACGCCGATGACCAGCGAGGCGATGGCGAGCGCATCGAACAGCACCGTCCACCAGAAGCCGCCGCCGATCATGCCGTAATTGTTGGAGATCGACAGCCCCCAGTCGGGCGAGGGCGGCTGGATGCCGAAACCCATGAAGGAGAGCGTGGCGACGGCGAAGATGGCATAGCCGAGCCGCACGGTGGTTTCGACCAGGATCGGCGGAATGACGTTGGGCAGGATCTCGACGAACATCGTATGCAGGGCACTTTCATGCCTTAGCTGCGCGGCAGCGACATAGTCGAGTTCACGCTCGGCCAGCACCGCGGAGCGCACGGTGCGCGCGATGATCGGCGCGAAGCTTAAGCCGATGACGACGATGACCGTCGTCTTCGAGGTGCCGAGCGCAACGATCGCCAGCAACGCAACGATGACCACCGGGATCGCCATGAAGGCTTCCAGGATTCGGCTGACGACATCGTCGACGAGGCCGCGAAAATAGCCGGTGACGAGGCCGAGCGCCGTGCCGGCCACTGTCGCCAGCAAGGTCGCCAGCGGGGCGACGGTCAGGATGTCGCGCGAGCCGACGATGACGCGCGAGAAGACGTCGCGGCCGATCTGGTCGGTGCCGAACCAGTGTTCGGAAGAAGGCGGCGCCAGCGCGTTGATGATGTCGTCGGCGAGCGGGTCGTAGGGTGCGAAGTGCTCGCCGAACAGCGCGCAGGCAACCCAGAACAGCACGATGGCGAAACCGACAAGGAATGTTCGCGAGCGCAGCAGCGAGAAAAAGACCTCGGCCAGCGGGCCGCGCGGGCGCGTGTCGTCGGATCTCGAGGAGGTGGTCTGGATGGTGCTCATTGGTCTGACCCCAGCCGGATGCGCGGATTGAGCACGGAATAGAGGAAGTCGGCGACAAGAGTGGCCACGGCATAGACGATGCCGATGGTGAGGATGCCCGATTCCAGCATCGGGAAATCCTTGCCGCGGGCGGCAGTGAAGATCAGCGAGCCGATGCCCTGGTAGCGAAACAGCGTTTCGATGACGACAAGGCCGCCGATGAGGTAGCCGGTCTGCGTGGCGATAACGGTGATGGTCGGCAGCAGCGCATTGCGCAGCACATGGCGCCAGATCACCGTGCGCCAGGGCAGGCCCTTCAGCACGGCCGTTCGCGTGTAGTCGGAATCGAGCGCTTCGATCATGCCGGAGCGCGCCATGCGGGCGATGTAGCCGAACAGCACCAGGAACAGCGGCAGCGACGGCAGGATCAGGTAGTAGAGCTGCGTGAAGAAGCCGGCGTCGCGCGGCCATGCGGCCGATATCGGCAGCCAGCGCAGCCAGACACCAAAGATCAGGATCAGGATGATGCCGGTGACGAATTCCGGCAGCACCGTCACCGACAGACCGCCGAGGCTGATGATGCGGTCGAGCGGGCGGTTGAGGTTGAGCGCGGCGACGACGCCGCCGAGGATGCCGATCGGTACCACCAGCACGAAGGCGACCGCCGCCAGCTTCATCGAATTGCCGAGCGCATCGATGACGAAAGGCGCGACCGGCGAGCGGAAGATGTAGGACGTGCCCATGTCGCCCTGGACGAAATTGGAGATCCAGCCCCAGTACTGTGCCAGCAGCGGGCGATCGACGCCGAGCGTGTGATTGAGCGCGTCGACCGCGCGCTGGTCGGCGAATGGACCCAATATGGCGCGCCCGACGTTGCCGGGCAGCACCTGGCCGCCCAGGAACACCATGATGCTGAGCAGGAACAGCGTCACCAGCGACAGCGAGACACGCCGGGCAAGGAAGGAGAGAATGGCTAAGACTCCTTGTGGAGCCAGCCCCATGCGGGAGCTGGCTGTTAGAGGATTGGCTTTCCCTTTGAGCATGATCCCGAAAAGTGGGGACCGGTTTTCGGAAAAGGTCATGCTCCAACAAAGAGTTAGTTCAGGCTTTCGATGCCTTGTCGAGGAACAGCTGCGACATGGCGGTCGGCTGTACGCCGGCCACGCCCTTCGCCGTCGCCGTCAGATAGTCGTAGAAATAGCCGAAAATAACAGGCGTTTCCTCGAGCAACAGCTTCTGGATCTTGCCGGCGTCGGCCTTCTGCGCCTCGAGGTCGAGTGCTGCGATGTAGCTGGTCGCCAGCGCGTCATAGTCCTTGTTCTTGAAATGCGCCGCATTCCAGGTGCCTTCGCTCTTCAGCGGTGCCGCAAGATAGACGTTCGGCACGCCGCGGTGGCCGTAGTCGGTGATGCCCATCACCGAATCCAGCCAGTTCGATTTGCCGAACACCGCGTCTCCGTAATAGCCGCTCTGGTCGAGGATGTTGAGATCGAGCTCGACGCCGATCTCCTTGACCCAGTTCTGGATGAGCTGGGCGTATTCGGGGATTTCCAGGTAGCGTTCGGTGGTCAGGGTTATCTTGAAGCCCTGGCCAAGGCCGGCTGCTTCCATGAGCTGCTTGGCCTGGGCGATATCCTGCTTGCGTTGCGGCACGCTCGTATCGGTCGAAGGATAGACGGCGGCGAACGGGCTGTCATTGCCCAGGGCGGAGCGTCCCTTCATCAGGCCGGCGGCCAACTTGTCGCGATCGAGGCAGAGCGCAATGGCTCGGCGCACGCGCGCATCCTTCAACGGACCCTCGTCGCAGCGCATGTGCAGCTGCTGATGGGCCGACGACTTCAGGCTGATGATGTCGATGTTCGGATCGTTGAGCAGAGCGACGCCGGCCAACACCGGCATCTGGTTGATGATGTCGACCTGTCCGCCCTGCAGCGCCAGGATCTGCGGCTGCATGTCGGTGAAGAAGGTGAATTCGGTGCGCTCGGGCAAGGCCTTGGGACCCCAATAGTCCTCGTTGCGGACGAAGGACGCGCCGACCTTTGCCGTGTATTTCTCAATTCTGAACGGCCCGGTGCCGTCGAAGCTCTTTTCGTAGTCGCCCTTGTAGCTCCCCGGGATGATGACGGCGTTGTAGTTGTCGGACGACACCATGTAGGGGAAGTTGCCGTTCGGCGCATCGAGGTGGAATTCCACCGTGTAGTCGTCGACCTTCTTTGAAGCGCCTTTCTGCAGGATGCCGGTGAACACCGACAGCGCATTGGACGAGTTGGCCGGGTCGGCAAGGCGGTCGATGCTGGCCACGACGTCGTCGGCCTTCATCTCGCCGCCGCTGTGGAATTTTACGCCCTTGCGCAGCTTGAAGGTCCACACCGTGCCGTTGTCGTTCGGTTTCCAGCTTTCGGCCAAGGCCGGCTGCAGCACCAGATCGGGGCCGTCGACGCAAAGGAATTCGGCAACCTGCTGCATGATCAGCAGGCCGCCGGCGTCCGCAATGCTGACCGGGTCGATCGTCGCCGCCGGCACACTGCTGGCGACGCGGATGGTGGCGCCCGGCGCGCCCTGGGCGCGCGCCAGCGACGGCATGCCGCCAAGGCCGGCGGCCATGCCTATGCGGCCCAGCAGCGGCAGCGACAGGCCGAGCAGGCTGCCGTGACGGACGAAGTCGCGGCGGCTGACCCTGCCGTCGACGAGGCCGTCGATCAGGTGATTTTCAAGCGGCGTGCGATTGCGCCGGATCAGGTCGAGAATGCTGTGGTTCTTGCTCATGGGTTTTACCCTTTCCCCTATTTCTTATGGTTGACGAAATTTTCGTGGATTGCTCCATTTTCCCGGCATCGGAGGCCTGTCTACCGGAACTTTAGCATGCGGTTTTGTCCGGTCCATCCAGTCGTGGCGTGGACGCTCGGGATTGTTGGCTGCACGACTTCCACCGTCTTTGTCCAACCTTCCCGACCGAAGTCGCGGCGGTTGGCTTCTCGTGTCTGGCCGTCGGTCTTGGCCGCTAGCCGTCATCTAGTTCAGCGGCAAACGGCGATAGGTTCCGGGCTTTGCCGGGTCATGATACTTGTTGCACGGTCCTTTCTCGGTAAAGTCTCTGTGACAGGCAGCGAGGTTTTCGCGCGACAAGGTGACGCCGAGACCGGGACCTTCCGGAACGCGCACGACATTGTTTTTCGGCGAAAACGGTCCTTCCTCGGTGACATCCATCGGCAGCATGCGAAACAGCGACTGGTTCGGCTCCCTGATCCAGCCGAGTGCCGCGCACAGATGCAGATAGGCGGCGCTGCCGATGCCGCTGTCGCCGCTGTAGCACCAGAAATCGATCCCGGCATGCTCGCAGGCGCCGACGAAGCGCAACAGCCGGCCGATGCCGCCATGCGTCGTCGGGTTGCCGACGAAGGCGTCCGGCACTTTGGTTTCCATGGCGCGCGCAATGTCGATGTTGTGGGTCGAGAACGGGATCGGGCAATGGCGCCGCAACTCGCGCATCTCCTCGATGGTCGCCACCGGATCCTCCCAGTTGCGCACGCCCAATTCTTCCAGCGGGCGCGCCAGCCGCCGCGCGGTGCTGAGCGAATAGGCCTGGTTGGAATCGATACGGATCATCGCATCGTCGCCGAGTTTCCTGCGGATCAGCTCGACCATCCTGAGCGAGATTTTCGGATCTTCGGTCGAGAACTTGCCTTCGAAGAAAGTCGTTCCATGCGTCTCGTGCAATTCGACGCAATAGTCGGCGACTTCCTCGGGCGCCGTCTCGCCCTTCACCTTTGGCCCATCACCGCGCAGCGAAAAATAGTCGGTGAACGGGATATCCTTGCGTACGGCGCCGCCGAGCAACTGGTAGAGCGGCTGGTTCCACGCCTTGCCGCGCAGGTCCCACAAAGCCATCTCGATGGCGCCGAAAGCCATGATGCGTGTGCGGTCGTTGATCGACTGCACGCCGGTCCAAAAGGCAGGCAGACATGCTCGGCGCCGGCGATGTCGAAGGCATCGCGCCCGACCAGCCGCGGCGCCAGGACATCATTGATGATCGCGGCCGCCGCTGGCGTCGGCGCTTCGCCGAGGCCGACCAGGCC
>NZ_RZQP01000114.1:0-19393 GCF_003998165.1 Mesorhizobium sp. M7A.F.Ca.US.007.01.2.1
GGACAATCTCGTGCGCATTCCCGTCAGCGGCCGCTTTCGCGCCATGGACACGGCCGCGCTCGAGGCGGCAATCGTCGCCGACCGGGAAGCCGGCATGCTGCCGGCGGGCATCATCGCTTGCGTCGGCGGCACCAGCACTGGCGGCACCGACGACATTGCTGCGGTTGCCGAGGTGGCACGGCGGCATGGGCTTTATCTCCATGTCGATGCCGCCTGGGCGGGATCGGCGATGATCTGTCCGGAATATCGGCATTTCTGGACAGGCGTCGAAGGCGCCGATTCGATCGTTTTCAATCCGCACAAATGGCTGGGCGCTCAGTTCGACTGCTCGATCCAGTTCCTGCGCGACCCTGAAAGCCATGTCAGGACGCTGGCCATCAAGCCGGATTATCTGAAGACGCACGGTCATGACGGCATCATCAACTATTCCGAATGGTCGGTACCGCTCGGGAGGCGATTTCGCGCGTTGAAATTATGGTTCCTGCTGCGCGCCCATGGCCTGGAACGCCTGCGCGCGATGATCCGCAATCATGTCGCGTGGAGCGAAGGGCTGGCGGCGCGGCTGGCAAGGGAGCCGGATTTCGAGATCGTCAGCGAACCGATGCTGTCGTTGTTCTCGTTCCGGCACAAGACCGCAACCGACGGGGACGAGCACAATCTGCGCCTTGTCAATGCGATCAACGACGATGGCCGCATCTACCTGACGCAGACGAAGGTTGATGGACTGATCGCAATCCGGTTCCAGGTCGGACAGTTCGAGGCGACCGCCGCCGATGTCGAAACGGCTTTTGTGGTGATTACTGAAATCGCACGTGGCCTGGGTCGCTGATTTCGTTAGCCGGCTTATGCCTTTTCATCGGTTTCGTTTTCGACTATAGACAAGAAAAACGAAAACGGGAGGTTGCCCATGTATCTGTCGCCGCGCCATGCCGAGATTATCCAGATGGCCAAGGATCACGGCCGCGTGCTGGTCGATGATCTGGCCAACCACTTCAATGTGACGCCGCAGACCATACGCAAGGACCTCAACGATTTGTGCGACCAGCGGCTGCTCTCGCGCATCCATGGCGGCGCGCTGTACCCCTCCGGCATCGAGAACATGGAGTATGAGGCGAGACGCAAGATTGCCGCCGACGAGAAGGAGGCGATCGGCCGTGCGGCAGCCAGGCTGATCCCCGACAACGCCTCGCTGTTCATCAACATCGGCACCACGACCGAGTCAGTCAGCAAGGCGTTGCTCGATCACAACGGTCTCATGGTCATCACCAATAACATCAATGTTGCCAATAGGATGCGGATATATCCGTCGATCGAAGTGGTGATCGCCGGTGGTGTCGTGCGCGGTTCCGATGGCGGTGTGGTCGGCGAGGCGGCGGTCGATTTCATCAGGCAGTTCAAGGTCGATTACGCGGTGATCGGCGCATCCGCCATCGACCATGACGGGGCCTTGCTCGACTTCGATTTTCGCGAGGTCAAGGTGGCGCAGGCGATCATCGCCAATGCAAGGCATGTCATCCTGGTTTCCGACCAGACCAAATTCGAGCGAACCGCACCGGTGCGCATCGGCCATCTGTCGCAGGTCAACACCTTCATCACCGACCGCTGCGATATCCCCTCGGTGCGCAAGATCTGCCAGGAGGCCGAGGTTCAGCTGATCGAGACGTCGCTCGCCTAGGCGGTTTTCAGCTGATATCACGCGCCCGTGATATTTCGTTTGACATTCGTTATCATTTCGAAATAATTCCGACACGGTTTCGTAAAAGCCCAAAAATGGTGCAATGCGAAATCGCTGGAGGAATTTGTGGACGCATCTCCGATCCGTGACATTTTCGTCATAGGCGGCGGCATCAATGGCTGCGGTATCGCCCGCGACGCCGTCGGGCGTGGCTTTTCCGTCTTTCTCGCCGAGATGAACGACCTCGCCAGCGGGACCTCCTCGGGCTCGACCAAATTGATCCATGGCGGCCTGCGCTACCTCGAATTCTACGAATTCCGCCTGGTGCGCGAGGCACTGATGGAGCGCGAGGTTCTGTGGAAGAACGCGCCGCACATCATCTGGCCGATGCGCTTCGTGCTGCCCTATGCCAAGGGCCTGCGCCCGGCCTGGCTGATCAGGCTCGGTCTCTTCCTCTACGACCACATTGGCGGGCGCAAATTGCTGCCGGCGACCCGGACGCTGGACATGGCCAGGGATCCGGCCGGCAAGCCTTTGAAGCCGCTATTCAAGAAGGCCTTCGAATACTCGGATGGCTGGGTCAATGACGCGCGGCTGGTGGCGCTGAACGCACGTGATGCCGCCGACCGCGGCGCGACAGTCCGCACCCGCACGAAAGTGACCGGCGCGCGCCGCGAAAACGGCTTGTGGACGGTCCAGGTCGAGGATCTGCAGACCGGCGAGACCGAGGAGATCAAGGCGCGCCTGCTGGTCAATGCCGCTGGACCCTGGGTCGATCATGTGCTTTCCGGCGTCGTCGGCCTCAACGATGTGCACAATGTCCGCCTCGTGCAGGGCAGCCACATCGTCATCGCCAGGAAGTTCGACGATCCGCGCGCCTATTTCTTCCAGAACAGGGATGGTCGCATCATCTTCGCCATTCCCTACGAAGAAGAGTTCACCTTGATCGGCACCACGGACCAGGATTACCCCGGCGATCCGCATGACGTGAGCATCAGCGACACCGAGATCGACTACCTCTGCGCCGCGGCAAGCGAATATTTCGCTGAAGCCGTCAAGCGTTCGGACATCGTCTGGACCTATTCGGCCGTCCGTCCGCTCTATGATGACGGAGCCTCCAAGGCGCAGGAAGCGACGCGCGACTATGTGCTCAAGGCCGATGGCGGCGAGGGTGCCGCCCCGATCGTCAACGCCTTCGGCGGCAAGATCACCACCTATCGCCGGCTGTCGGAATCGATGCTGGAAAAGATCGAGGGTTTTCTGGGTAAACGCGGCAAGCCGTGGACGGCAAACGCGCCGTTGCCGGGCGGCGATTTCCCGGCCACCGGTTTCGATGCCGAAGTGGCGAAACTGAAGACCGCCTATCCGTTCCTCGACGCGCGCCTGGCTCGCCGGCTGACCCGGCTCTATGGCACCCGCGCAAGGATGCTGCTGGGGCTGGCCAAATCGAACGTCGATCTCGGCCGCAACTTCGGCGCCGATCTCTACGAGGCCGAGGTGCGCTATCTCGTTCAAAACGAATGGGCCGTCACATCGGAAGATGTATTGTGGCGCCGTACCAAGCGCGGTCTGCATCTCAGCCGCGAGCAGGTGGCGGCTCTCGATGAATTCATGCACGGCATAAGCCGGCGCCATGTCGCGGCTGCCGAATGAAGAGGGGTTTGAGCTGATGCGGAAGGCCTGGGAGGAGGCGTCATGCTGGAACTGAGAAACGTCACCAAGACGGTCGGTGCTGTCGCGCATATAAGCGATGTGTCGCTGACGCTCCAGCACGGCTCGCTCAATGTCCTGCTCGGACCGACGCTTTCGGGCAAGACCAGCCTGATGCGGCTGATGGCCGGCCTCGACGTGCCGACCTCCGGTTCGATCTGGTTCGACGGCCAGAATGTCACCGGCGTGCCGGTGCAGAAGCGCAAGATCGCCATGGTCTACCAGCAGTTCATCAACTATCCGGCGATGACCGTCTACGAGAACATCGCCTCGCCGCTCAGGGTGGCGGGAACCGATCAGGCGAAGATCGACAAGGAAGTGCGCCATGCCGCAGCACTTCTCAAGCTGACGCCCTATCTCGACCGCACGCCGCTCAGCCTGTCCGGTGGCCAGCAGCAGCGCACCGCACTGGCGCGCGCCATCGTCAAGAACGCCAGCCTGGTGCTGCTCGACGAACCGCTCGCCAATCTCGACTACAAATTGCGCGAGGAACTGCGCGCCGAATTGCCCAGGATCTTCGCCGCCGCCGGCACCATCTTCGTCTACGCCACGACCGAGCCGCACGAAGCGCTGCTGCTCGGCGGCAACACGGCGACGCTTTCCGAAGGGCGCATCACCCAGTTCGGACCGACCATCGACGTGTTCCGCAAACCGGTCGATCTGGTGACGGCCAAGACTTTCGCCGACCCGCCGCTCAACACCATCGTGCTGGCCAAGAAAGGTGGGGATTTCCTGCTCGAAGGTGGGGTCAAACTGCCGGTGCCCGCCGATCTCGCCGGCATTGCCGATGCCATGTACACGGTCGGTTTTCAGCCGCATCACCTGTCGCTCGATCGGCCCAATGCCGCCGCTGTGCCGGTGCGCGCCAAGGTGACGATCACCGAAATCACCGGCTCGGAAAGCTTCATCCATCTCGATTTCGCGGATGCACGCTGGGTGATGCTGAGCCACGGCATCCGCGACTTCGAACCCGACGCCGAGATCGAGGTGTTCATCGATCCGCGCCACATCATGGTCTTCGACGAGCACGGCCGTGCCGTGGCCGCGCCGAAGCTGGCGGCTTGAGGGGAAAGATATGGCACGCATAGACGTCAACCATGTCAGGCATTCCTATCTGCCGAACCCTCGGAAGGATGCCGATTTCGCGCTCAGGGAAGTGCACCACACCTTCGAGGACGGCGGCGCCTATGCGCTGCTCGGGCCATCGGGCTGCGGCAAGACCACGCTGCTCAACATCATTTCGGGATTGCTGCACCCGTCGCACGGTCAGTTGCTGTTCAACGGCAAGGACGTGACCAATTTGTCGACGCAGGAGCGCAATATCGCGCAGGTGTTCCAGTTCCCGGTCATCTACGACACCATGACCGTCTACGACAATCTGGCCTTCCCGCTGCGCAATCGCGGCGTGCCGGAAGCCGATGTCGACCGCAAGGTGCGCGAGACGCTGGAGATGATCGACCTGGCGTCCTGGGCGAAGAAGAAGGCGAGGGGCCTGACCGCCGACCAGAAGCAGAAGATCTCGCTCGGCCGCGGGCTGGTGCGCTCCGACGTCAACGCCATCCTGTTCGACGAGCCGCTGACCGTCATCGACCCGCATATGAAATGGGTGCTGCGCTCGCAGCTGAAGCAGCTGCACCGCCGCTTCGGCTACACCATGGTCTATGTGACCCACGACCAGACCGAGGCGCTGACCTTCGCCGACCAGGTCGTGGTCATGTATGACGGCGGCATCGTCCAGATCGGCACGCCGGCCGAACTGTTCGAACGGCCACGCCATACCTTTGTCGGTTATTTCATCGGCTCGCCCGGCATGAACGTCATGCCGGTGGCCATCGACGGCAAGACGGCGACGCTCGGCTCGCAGCGCATCGAACTGCCGGGCGCGCCAAAAGCGGGCAGCGGCGCCATCGAACTCGGCATCCGTCCCGAATATGTCCGGCTTGGCCGCGACGGCATGGCCGTGCAGGTCAGCAAGGTCGAGGATCTCGGCCGCCACAAGGTGGTCCGCGCCAAGCTCGAAGGCCGCGAGATTGCGGCCGTCATCGGCGAGGACGAGACCGTGCCGGCCGATCCGAAGGTGCGGTTCGAGCCGGCCGGCATCAACATCTATGCCGATTCCTGGCGCGTCGAGATGGGGGCATAGATGGAAAAGACCTGGAACAACAAGGCCTGGTTCCTGGTGCTGCCGGTGCTGGTGCTGGTGGCGTTCTCGGCGGTCATCCCGCTGATGACCGTCGTCAACTATTCGGTGCAGGACACGTTCGGCAACAACGTCTTCTTCTGGGCCGGCACCGAGTGGTTCGAGGAACTGCTGTCTTCCAGCCGTTTCTGGGAAGCGATGGTCCGCAACCTGATCTTCTCCTTCATCATCCTGGCCATCGAAGTGCCGCTCGGCATCTTCATTGCGCTCAACATGCCGAAAAAGGGGTGGGGCGTGCCGGTCTGCCTGGTCCTGATGGCGCTGCCGCTGCTGATTCCGTGGAACGTCGTCGGCACCATCTGGCAGGTCTTCGGCCGCAACGACATCGGCCTGCTCGGCTACTACGTCAACGCGCTCGGCATCGACTACAACTATGTGCAGGACCCGTTCGATGCCTGGGTCACCGTCATCATCATGGATGTCTGGCACTGGACCAGCCTCGTTGTGCTGCTCTGCTATGCCGGCCTGGTCTCCATTCCGGATGCCTTCTATCAGGCGGCCAAGATCGATGGCGCCTCGCGCTGGGCGGTGTTCCGCTACATCCAGCTGCCGAAGATGAACAGGGTGCTGCTGATCGCCGTGCTGCTTCGCTTCATGGACTCATTCATGATCTATACCGAACCCTTCGTGGTGACGGGCGGCGGTCCCGGCAACTCGACGACATTCCTGTCGATCGACCTCGTCAAGACCGCGCTCGGCCAGTTCGACCTCGGTCCGGCCGCAGCCATGTCGCTGGTCTACTTCCTCATCGTCCTTCTGCTGTCATGGGTCTTCTACACCGTGATGACCAACTACGACGCGGAGCGCTGAGATGACCGGCGCCAACGAAAGAGCCGATAGAGTGAGCGAGACCACAGCAGCGGGCAAACTGGCGAGCACACTGTCGCAGGATCAGGTCGCCCGGCTGATGCGCAAACGCGGCGAGGAATCGCGCTGGTGGTGGATCGTGCCGACGGTCTACATCGTCGTGCTTTTGCTGCCGATCTACTGGCTCATCAACATGAGCTTCAAGACCAATGCCGAGATCGTCTCCTCGCTGACGCTCTATCCGCACCAGCCGACGCTCGCCAACTACGTCACCATCTTCACCGACGCCTCCTGGTACTCGGGCTACATCAACTCGATCACCTATGTGGTGATGAATATGGTGATTTCGGTGGCTGCCGCGCTGCCGGCAGCCTACGCCTTCTCGCGCTACCGCTTCCTCGGCGACAAGCACCTGTTCTTTTGGCTGCTGACCAACCGCATGGCGCCGCCGGCGGTGTTCGCGCTGCCGTTCTTCCAGCTCTATTCGGCCTTCGGCCTGATCGACACGCACATTGCGGTGGCGCTGGCGCACTGCCTGTTCAACGTGCCGCTGGCGGTGTGGATCCTCGAAGGCTTCATGTCGGGTGTGCCGAAGGAAATCGACGAAACCGCCTATATCGACGGCTATTCGTTCCCGCGCTTCTTCGTCAGAATCTTCATGCCCCTGATCGCCAGCGGCATCGGCGTGGCCTGCTTCTTCTGCTTCATGTTCTCGTGGGTGGAACTGCTTATCGCCCGTACGCTGACCACCACCGACGCCAAGCCGATCGCCGCCACCATGACCCGCACGGTTTCGGCCGCTGGCATGGACTGGGGCCTGCTCGCCGCCGCCGGCGTGCTGACGTTGATCCCCGGCGCGCTCGTCATTTGGTTTGTGCGCAATTATATCGCCAAGGGCTTCGCCCTGGGGAGGGTTTGACGATGAATTTCGACCTCACCTGGATGGCGTGGACGTGGCCGACGGCGGCCTTTTTCGGGACCATCCTTCTGCTGCTGTGCGGCATGGCGGCTTGGGAATACGCTTCGCCGGGCGGCAATCCGCGCGTCGGCGTGCTGCGCTTCGAGACAACGCGCGGCGACCGTCTTTTCCTGTCGCTGCTTGGCAGCGCTTTTATCCATCTCGCTTGGTTGGGTCTTGTCGGATCCAACCTGTGGTGGGCTCTCGCTCTCTCCGTGGTCTACGCCATTGGCGTGTTCCGCTACGTATAGAGGGGGAAACTGTTGGAGCGACCGCGTGCCGGCGGCCGCTCCAGATCGCACTTGAACCTTAAAACTGTGGAGGAAACACATGCGAAGGCAATTTTTAACATCAACGACGGCCCTTGTCCTGTTGCTGGGCGTGGGCAATGCCTATGCCGGGATGGACGAGGCAAAGGCTTTCCTGGACAAGGAAATCGGCCCGCTCTCGACGCTCGACCGCGCTGGCCAGGAAGCCGAAATGCAGTGGTTCATCGATGCCGCGAAGCCTTTCGCCGGCATGGACATCAAGGTCGTTTCGGAAACCATCGCCACGCACCAGTATGAATCGCAGGTGCTGGCGCCGGCCTTTACCGCCATCACCGGCATCAAGATCACGCATGACGTCATCCAGGAAGGCGACGTCGTCGAGAAGATCCAGACCCAGATGCAGACGGGCCAGAACCTTTATGACGGCTGGGTCAACGATTCCGACCTGATCGGCACCCACTGGCGCTACCAGCAGGTGCGCAATTTGACCGACTGGATGGCGGGCGAGGGCAAGGATGTCACCAACCCGAACCTCGACCTGAAGGATTTTATCGGCACCTCGTTCACGACCGCTCCGGACAAGAAGCTCTATCAGCTTCCCGACCAGCAGTTCGCGAACCTCTACTGGTTCCGTTACGACTGGTTCAACGACGAGAAGAACAAGGCGGACTTCAAGGCCAAGTACGGCTACGACCTTGGCGTTCCCGTCAACTGGTCTGCCTATGAGGACATCGCCGAGTTCTTCACCGGCCGCGAGATCGACGGCAAGAAGGTCTATGGCCACATGGACTACGGCAAGAAGGACCCGTCGCTCGGCTGGCGGTTCACCGACGCCTGGCTGTCGATGGCCGGCAATGGCGACAAGGGCCTGCCGAACGGTCTGCCGGTCGATGAGTGGGGCATCAAGGTCGACGAGAATTCGCGTCCGGTCGGCTCCTGCACGGCGCGCGGCGGCGACACCAATGGCCCGGCCGCCGTCTACTCGATCCAGAAATACCTCGACTGGCTGAAGGCCTACGCTCCGGCGGAAGCCCAGGGCATGACCTTCTCCGAATCCGGCCCGGTTCCGGCGCAGGGCGCGGTTGCCCAGCAGATCTTCTGGTACACCGCCTTCACCGCTTCGATGGTCGATGCCGGCGCCAAGGCGGTGCTGAACGACGACGGTACGCCCAAGTGGCGCATGGCGCCGTCGCCGCATGGTGTCTACTGGAAGGATGGCATGAAGCTCGGCTATCAGGATGTCGGCTCCTGGACGCTGATGAAGTCGACCCCGACCGACCGCGCCAAGGCCGCCTGGCTCTACGCGCAGTTCGTCACCTCGAAGACTGTCGACGTGAAGAAAAGCCATGTCGGCCTGACCTTCATCCGCGAGAGCACGATCCACGACAAGAGCTTCACCGAGCGGGCTCCGAAGCTCGGCGGCCTGATCGAGTTCTACCGTTCGCCGGCCCGCGTCCAGTGGTCGCCGACCGGCACCAACGTGCCTGATTATCCAAAGCTGGCACAGCTCTGGTGGCAGGCGATCGGCGATGCGTCGTCGGGCGCCAAGACCGCGCAGGAAGCGATGGACTCGCTCTGCGGCGAACAGGAAAAGGTCATGAGCCGCATCGAGAAGTCGGGCGTTCAGGGCGATATCGGCCCGAAGATGGCCGAAGAGCATGACCTCGCCTACTGGAACGCCGACGCGGTCAAGAAGGGCAATCTCGCTCCTCAGTTGAAGATCGAGAACGAGAAGGAAAAGCCGATCACCATCAACTACGACGAATTGGTGAAGAGCTGGCAGAAGTAGCCTTGGTGTCGGCGCTCGCGCCAGCATCACGAGAATAGGGGGAGGCGGCATCTTGCCGTCTCCCCTGTTTGTGTAAAAGACTAAAGCGCGTCGCGCTGAGACGGATTCATGCAACGCGCTTTAGGTCTTTGTTTTTGTGCATGTCGTTCTCCCAAAACCGAGGTCATTTTTGGGCGACATGCATTAAGCGGGGAAGCAGAATGACCGGATACATCCTTGCCATCGACCAGGGCACGACTTCGACCCGGGCGATCCTGTTCGACGGCGATATGAAGGTTGCCGGCAGCGGGCAGAAGGAATTCGCCCAGCACTATCCGGCCTCCGGCTGGGTCGAGCACGATCCCGAAGACATCTGGGCGAGCGTGGTGACGACCGTGAAGGCGGCGCTGAAGAATGCCGGCCGGGCTGCTTCCGAGGTGGCCGCGCTCGGCATCACCAATCAGCGCGAGACCATCGTCATCTGGGACAAGGCGACCGGCAAGCCGATCCACAATGCCATTGTCTGGCAGGACCGGCGCACCACGCCGCTGTGCCAGAAACTGAAGAAGCAGGGACTGGAGAAAAAGTTCACCAAAAAAACCGGCCTGCTGCTTGATCCGTATTTTTCCGGTACCAAGATCGCCTGGATGCTGGACAAGGTAAAAGGCGCGCGGCGTCGTGCCGAGAAGGGCGAGTTGCTCGCCGGCACCATCGACAGCTTTCTGATCTGGCGGCTGACCGGCGGCAAGGTCCACGCCACGGATGCCACCAACGCGTCGCGCACGCTGGTCTACAATATCGAGAAAAATGCCTGGGACAACGAACTACTGTCGATACTGAACATCCCGGCGAAAATGCTACCCGAGGTAAAGGACTGCGCCGATGACTATGGAATCACGGAGAAAAATCTCTTCGGCGCCGAGATAAGAATCCTCGGTGTTGCCGGCGACCAGCATGCGGCGACCATCGGCCAGGCCTGTTTCGAGCCGGGCATGATGAAATCCACCTACGGCACGGGCTGCTTTGCGCTGCTCAACACCGGCAGCGACCTTGTGCGTTCGAAGAACCGGCTCTTGACCACTATTGCCTACAGGCTGAACGGCAAGACCACTTATGCGCTGGAGGGCTCGATCTTCATTGCCGGCGCCGCGGTCCAATGGCTGCGCGACGGCATCAAGGTGATCGGCAAGGCCGAGCAAAGCGGCAAGCTGGCTGCCGAGGCTGATCCAACGCAAAACGTCTATCTGGTGCCGGCCTTCGTCGGGCTCGGCGCGCCGCATTGGGACGCCGAGGCACGCGGCGCCATTTTCGGGCTGACGCGCAATTCCGGGCCGGCGGAATTCGCCCGCGCCGCACTCGAATCCGTCGCCTACCAGACGCGCGACCTGCTCGACGCCATGCGTAAGGACTGGAAGGGAGCTTCGGCCAAGACCGTGCTGCGGGTCGACGGCGGCATGGTTGCGTCGGACTGGACCATGCAGAGGCTGGCCGACATCCTCGACGCGCCGGTCGACCGTCCGACCATCCTGGAGACGACGGCGCTGGGTGCCGCGTGGCTCGCCGGGTCGAAGGCAGGCGTGTGGCCGGATGCCAAGAAATTCGCGAAGAGCTGGGCGCTGGAGCGGAGGTTCCAGCCGGCCATGGATGGCTCCGCGCGCGCAGCCAAACTTGCTGGTTGGCGCGATGCTGTGCGCCGGACGCTCAGCGTGTAGTGAGCAGCCATCAGGGTGAGGGGAGAATGAAGCCAGACTGGTATCCTGCTTGGCGCGGCGGCCGTTGAGCAACTGCATGCCAAGAATGACCGCTTGCATAGAGATTTTCGCCTCGGCAGTTGGTCACGCTATGACTATGACCTCACGGCCGGAAAGCTTCTGTTCTCGGATGAAGGAGGCGTCAAGATCGTCACTGAGATCCAGATTGCAGGCTCCACGAGCGCCAAGGCCAGCAATTGGCTGTGGGCTTGGGCAAATTCGAATTTGCCCAGCGAGCTTCTCAGCGACGCCAAGCTGGTTCGCTCCTTCGGCGAGAAGAACAGCATAGATGAGTTGGCCCAGGCCTATGTGCCCAACGCCGGCAATGACCTGGAAGCGCTGGGTTGGGAATTGACGGGAACAATGGTTCGAATTTGCCATGCTCTCGGTGCGTATCGCTCACCGCGTGGTGAGGGTGGAGCGCTCTATTTGATTTTCAAAAGTATCAACTGGGCGAACTGACCAGCACTCTCGCGCCTGGGCACGTCGAAAAATGGCCCGCGCCGTTGCCGGCGCAGGCCATTTTTACTCGGTACTCACACTTCGGATCAGTAAGGCGAGCGGCACTCCCTGCGAGGGCCGTAATTCGGCTGGAACGTGTTGTCCGAAGCACGGTAGCTGCGATAGTGGTCGTAGCACCACTGGACGTGGGCGTTGCCCCCGTAGACGCGGTTGTTTTCGTTGTTGATGATTGCCCCGGTAATCAGCGCGCCGGTAGCGAAGGCCGCAAGCGGGAACCAATAATCGCCGTGACGACGGTAGCCGGGGCGATATTCACGATAGCCCCGATGGCCGTTCCAATACGCGCCGCGATTGCGGGAAAAATTGCGGTCACGCGAAAAACTGCGGTCACGCGAAAAATTGCGATTGTAGCGGTCCTTGCGCCACTCCCGGTACTGGACTGTCTGTACATCCGGCACCGCGACCTGGGACTGCGGCACATAGTTCGGTTGGGCATTAACCGACACCGCCTCCGCCGCAACGAATGTGGCGGAGAGAGCGGTCGCCAGCAGGCTCGTTGTGATTCTGTTCATTGGTCTTCTCCTCGATGGTTTGGCGGACGTCCCTGTGCCCGAAAAACGAGCGGCGCATACAATTGTTCCCCAGACTGGATGCCACCGTCAGGCATAAATGGCAGCGTTCCTTGGCCGTTCTCCCCCGACAGCGCGTGGGACAATTGCCGCGACAGGGCGAAGCCGCCCGTGTTGCGAGACCTCTTTTTCCGGTTGACCGGTCGAGGCACTCTCCCTATGTTCCGCGCAATTTCGAGGGCCGCCTTTCGCCCGCGGGAGCGCGTAGCTCAGCCGGTAGAGCAACTGACTTTTAATCAGTAGGTCATGGGTTCGAATCCCATCGCGCTCACCATTGTTTTAGCGTTAAATATCAGCCACTTAGGGCCTTTGAGTCTTTGAGAAAGCAGCGACTGTCCGAGTTTTCACGGCCTGCACGCCCTTCTCAAGGATCTCGCCACGGGCAACGCATGACAAGATCGTCCGACTTCGGATCGTTGATTCTACAAGTCTTTGATTTTGTTGAACGGCGGCGGCTCCCACCGCGATCCGACAGTCACTGCTGCCATTGATCGACCTTACCGGCCGGGACGAAGCCGTCAGCGCTTCCAGAAATCGCGGTGCGGTGCGAGCATCTCGTCGGCGATGTCGGCGAAGGGGCCAAAGACCTCGATCTTTTTCTGGCCGGAGCCGAGGACGGTGCGCGAAGAGAGGCTCATCGTAGGATTCTCCGCGTGATCCCCGGTGAGCGCCAGGAGCTCGGTCTCCTCTACCCCGTAAACCAGCCGCCCGATATTGGCCCAATACATCGTGCCGGCGCACATCGCGCACGGCTCGAAGGTTGAGACCAGCGTGCATTGCCACAGGAACTCCGGCTCGTAGGCAGCCGCGGCGCGCCGGGCGAGCTCCGTCTCGGCATGGCGCACCGTGTCGAGATTGCCCTGCCGCATCAGCACGCGGTCATCCGGCCCGACCAGAACGCAACCAAAGGGATGATGCCCATGTGCCGCCGCCTCGCGCGCGACCGCGTCGGCGGATCGAAGGTGGGCGAGCATCTGATCGCGTGTCATGGCAAAACCCCGGGACGCCGACATCCACCCGATGAGCGGCTCTTTGATCCGAGATTGCTGCCAAGCGATGCGAGTGGCAAGAGCGAACCGTGGCTTGAGACCTTTGCGCCGGGATATCAGACCTTTGCGCTAGAATCGCCGACCGGTCTTGGCGTCGAACAGATGAGCACAGGCGCGGTCGATCTCGATGCGCATCTGCGCGCCTTGCTTCAGCGCAAGCCGCTCCCGGAACAGGCAGGAGATTTCCTCGCCGGCGCAGTCGACCCTGGCGAAGATTTCCGAACCCGTGGCTTCCAGAAGCACGATCGTGCCGGCAATACCCTGGGAAATCGTTGCTCGGATATGTTCGGGACGGATGCCGTAGATGAGTTCACCCACGGGAATTTTTGCCAGGTTGATGCCTTCCGGCAGCGGCAGGGTCAGCCCACTGGCGCTGCGGAAAACGCCTTCCTCGACGCGGCCGGCAATGAAGTTCATGGCCGGCGAGCCAATGAAGCCGGCAACGAACAGATTGGCCGGACGGTCATAGAGGTCGAGCGGCGCACCGATCTGCTCGACAAGGCCGTCATGCAGCACGACGATCTTGTCGGCCATGGTCATGGCCTCGATCTGATCATGCGTGACGTAAATGGTGGTGGTGCCCAGCCGCTGGTGCAACGCCTTGATCTCGCCGCGCATCTGGACGCGCAATTTGGCGTCGAGATTGCTGAGCGGCTCGTCGAACAGGAAGACTTGCGGGTCGCGCACGATGGCGCGGCCCATGGCGACGCGCTGGCGCTGGCCGCCGGAGAGCTGGCGCGGATAGCGGTCGAGCAGCTTGTCGAGGCCCAGGATGCTGGCGGCCCTGCCGACGCGGCTTGCGGTGTCGGCCGGATCGGCTTTCTTGATCTTGAGGGCAAAGCCCATATTGTCGGCCACCGTCATGTGCGGATAGAGCGCGTAGTTCTGGAACACCATGGCGATGTTCCGGTCGCGCGCCCGCAGATTGTTGACGGTGCGATCGCCAATGGCGATCCTGCCGCCCGAGATCGTTTCAAGTCCGGCAATCATGCGCAGCAGCGTCGACTTCCCGCAGCCCGACGGGCCGACCAGGATGACGAACTCGCCGTCAGCGATATCGACGCTGACATCGTGGATAATCCTGGCCGTTCCGAAAGCCTTTTGCACGTTGTTGATTGTGACCGATGCCATTGGGTTTTCCTCGAAAAAGAGTGCGATGCCGTAGCGTGCCTTCAGCCGCCCTTGACGGCGCCCGCGGTCAGTCCGGCGACGATCTGCCTTTGTGCGAACATGGTCAGGACCAGTACCGGCAGTGTCACCACCAGGGCCGCGGCGGCGAGCGGCCCCCAGCTCACTTGCTCGTAGGAGAGCATGTTGTAGACGGCGACCGGCAGCGTGCGCGTCTCACGGCTGGCGAGCACCACGCCGAAGACGAAATTGTTCCATGAGAAGATGACGGACAGGATAAAGGCGACCACTATGCCCGGCTTGGCGATGGGCAAGGCGACCAGCCGGAACACCTGCCAGGAACTGGCGCCGTCGATGTTGGCGGCCTCTTCCAGTTCCATCGGGGTGGTCTCGAAATAGCCGATCATCACCCAGACGACGATCGGCACGGTCACCACCAGATGGATGATGATCTGCGGCCACAGCGTGCCGAGAATGCCGACCCATTGGAACAGCAGGAACAGCGGGATGAGATAGGAAAGCCCCGGCGTCATGCGGGCGATCATGATGACCACCGCCGATCGCTCGGCCTTGAGCCGCGCGATGCCATAGCCGGCCGGCACGCCGATCAGCAGCGCCAAAAGCGTCGCCGTGCCGGTCACCAGAACCGAATTCCAGAGATAGAGCAGGAAATTGTTCTCCTCGAACACTTTTGCATAGTTCGACCAGGCGAGATGTTCGGGGATCAGGATCGGCGGAAAGGCGCCGTTGTCGATCTCGAATTTCAGCGACAGCGAGATCATCCAGAGGAAGAACAGGATCGCCGGCGAGACGAAGACCAGGGCCGCGAAGAACAGCCCGATCCGGTTGAGCAGTCGTGAACTCATCTATTTGCCCTCCACGCCGATCCACTGCGAGCGCTGGCGCAACATCAGGAGGATGAAGGACAGGGCGACGATGACGATGAAGAACACCACGGCCATGGCCGAGCCATAGCCGATGTCGTAGTAGGAGAAGGCGGTGTTGTAGAGATAGATGTTGATGGTCTCCGAGGCCGTGCCCGGCCCGCCCTGGGTCATCGCGTAGATGATGTCGAAACTCTTCAGTGCGTCGATGGTGCGGATGATCACCGCGATCATCAGGAACGGCGCGATCATCGGCAAGGTGAGATAGCGGAATTGCTGCCAGGCATTGGCGCCGTCGATTTCGGCGCTTTCGAACGGCTCGCGCGGCACGGACGCCAGGCCGCCGAGCACGATCAGCATCACCAGCGGCGTCCACTGCCAGGTCTCGACCGCAACCAGCGACGGGATGACCGTGTTGGCGTTGAAGATCCATTCCTGCGCCGGAATGCCGACCAGCGACAGAAGATAGTTGAGGACGCCGAGCTGGGGGTGGAACATCATCGTCCAGACCAGCGCCACGGCGACGGGCGTTGCCATCATAGGCATCACGAAGACGCCGCGCAGCAGGCCACGCAGCGGAAACCTGGCGTCGAAGATCAGGGCGGCGATGGTGCCGAGCAACATCGGCGCGGCAACCGAAAGGAAGGTGTAGCTCAACGTATGGAGAAGCGATTCCCAGAAGCGTTGGTCGTACGCCAGCCGCAGATAATTCTCCATCCCGGCAAAGCTTCGCGACTGGCCGAGCGTCCAGCGGTTGACGCTCATCCACAGCGTGAAGGCCCAGGGAAAGACGATCACGGCGCCGACGACGACGAGCGCCGGAACGACGAAAGGCCAGTAGTTGGGAGCCAGCCGGATCGTCTGGCTCCCTTCGATGGCTTGCGTCGTCACCCCGGTGCGTTCTGGGGTGGTGGCGGACATCAGCCTTGCTCGCTCCTGTCGAGGACCGGCTGGAATTGGTCGGTAGCCTTCTTCAACTCCTCGGCGGGATCGGCGCCGGCGATCAAATTGGTCAGCGCCACGCCGTAGATGTCGCGGAACTCTGTGACCGGGATGATGACCGGCAGCGACAGCCGGCTGACATTGCCGGAGCCGACCACCGCATCGAGCCAGCTTGCCGGCATTGTGACGCCTTCGCGCACCTTTGGATCTTCGAGCACCGATTTGCGGAACGGTACGCCGGCGCCTGCCTGCAGCAGGCGCGCGCCCATGACCGGCGACACGGCCCACTGGCAGAACAGATAGGCGGCCTCCTTCTTCTCGCTGGTGGCCGTCACGCCGATACCGTCGCCGAAGGTGCCAGCCGCGTGCGCCTTGGGACCCTTGGGCATGACGCCATAGCCGACCTTGCCGACCACCCGCGATTTTTCCGGATTTTCCATCGGCGGGGCAAAGCCGACGCCATCGAACCACATGCCGATCTTGCCTTGCAGGAAGGCGGACTGCGCTTCGGCCCAGTTGAAGCCAGTGACGCCTGGAGGCGCGGATTTGGTCATCAGCCGCTGGTAGAGGCTGGCGGCCTCGATCGCCTCGGGCGACGTCGTGCGCAGCTTGCCCTGAGCGTCGAGTGGCGTCATGTCGTAGCCGAGCATGAGCGATGTCCACACCGGCGTGTTGGCGTTCTTGATGCCGCGGGCGACGAAACCGTAAGTATTGGTCGACGGGTCGGTCAGCGCCTCGGCCGCGGCCACCAGCTGCTCGAAGGTTTCGGGATATTTGAGGCCCTTGGCCTCGAACAACTCCTTGTTCCAGTAAACGATCCAGTAGTCGACCGAGAAGGGCAGCGAGCGCAGCACGCCCTGACCGTCCTTGGCGAACAGCATGCCGGCGTCGGCGAAATCGTTTTCGACCAGACCCGGATCAGTAAGGGTGGGGTCGGCGAGATAGCCTGATATGTCGGCAAGCCAGCCGCCTTTTTCGAACTGCCGCTTCTGCACATGGTAGCTCAGATGCACGACGTCGAAGCTCGGCTTGCCGGAGCTCAATTCGATCACCGTCTTCTGGCGCTGCTGCTGCTCAGGCGTTGCCTCGGCATTGACCTTGATCCCGGTCAACTCCTCGAACTCGGCGAGATATTTTATCAGGGTGTCGCTGCGCGGGCTTTTCACCAGATTGACGTCGAGCGTCGTGCCGGCAAAGCGCTTCCAGTCGACGGCCGCGGCAAAGCCTGGGCGAACACCCACAAGGCCGGCGGCGGCAAGTGCCGCGGTTCCCTGGAGGAGTTGCCTCCTGGTTGGGTTGAACAGATTGGACGACATTTCTTCCTCCCGGTTGCTGTCGTTGTCGAATGCGTCGCGACCGCGACGCGGCTCATGCTTCCTCAGATTTGCAGCGCCAGCCGGCGCGCCTTGTCGATGTGCAGGCTGATCGCCTCGACCGCCTTCTGCGGGTCGCGGCTTTCCATGGCTTCGATGACCGCAAGGTGCTCACGCATGACCGGCACGACGCGCCCGTCGATGCGGAAGCGCTCCTGATGGATCAGCCGGATCTTCACCGAGTTGACCAGATAGGCCTTGGCGATGATCTCGTTGCCCAGCGCATCGATGAAAGTGTCGTGCATCGCCCAGTCGATGCTCTGCGCCCTGGCTTCCATTTCCGGCGTCGGCGCCTGCGAAAGGGCTTGAGCCAGCATCTCCTCGTGTTCGCGCCGCAGGCGGGCAAGTTCGTCATCGGAAGCGCTGGCGGTGAACAGCGCCACCGCTTCGCGTTCCATGAACAGGCGGAACTGAAAAGCCTCGCGGATCAGGCTGATGTCGATATGGGCGATCTGCATGCCGCGCTGCGGGATCGTCGTCAGAAGCCCTTCGGCCTCGAGACGCGGCACGATTTCGCGAATGGCGCCGAGCGGCAGCCCGGTGAAGGCAACCAGTTCGCGCTGCGATACGAACTGGCCCGGCAGCAGATCGCGGGCCAGCAAATGCCGCGTGAAGCTGGCATAGGCTTTTTCCCTAAGCGTGGTCGGCTCGCTGCCGTCTTCCATTTCAGCGCGTATCCCTTTGCCGGTCAGGCTGATTCCCTGGCAAACAGCCCATCATAGGCGTCAGCCAGCTGTTGTCGCCCCTGCGAACCGATCGGCTCCAGCGGCGGACGGACCGCCAGCCAGCGGTCGTCGCCGGTCTTGCGCGCCACCATGACCTTCACCGCCGGCGTTACCGGGTGTTTGAGCAATTCGAGCACGAAACGCTCGACGCGTGTGTCGTCGCGCCCGTCCTCGGCCATGGCCCGGATTTCGCTGGTAACGAAATTGGCCATGCCGGAGATTGCGCCTTGAGCACCAATTCGCACGGCTCGTGCCAGATGCCGCTCGTCACCGATCAAGATCACCAGATCGCCATGGGCGCCGAGCAGCGCCTCGCTGTAGTCCCAATCCCCGCCGGAATCCTTGACCCCCGCAATGACATCCGGAAAAGCCGTACGCAATCGGCCGATCAGGTCAAGCGAGAGCTGCACCATGGTGACCGACGGAATGTTGTAGAGCAGAACGCCACGGGCGAGGGGACCGAGCACGGCAAAGACAGTGGAAAACCAGCCGAAAAGACCATCGTCGCCGACATTCTTGAAGTAGCTCGGCGGCGCCAGCAGAATGTTGCGGGCGCCGCGCTGCAAGGCATGCCGGGCCTGCTCAGCGGCGTCTTCGGCCGCATCGACCAGCACGCCGGCAACAAGCTGATGCGGCAGGATGCCGGCAGCCAGCATGGCTGCGGTCACCGACCGCCGCTCCCCGGTGCCAACCGATGCGCCTTCGCCGGTGGTGCCAAAAAGCGTAACACTAGTGCACCCCTCCGCCAGGCAACGCTTGGCCTGGGCGACCATGAGGGCGGTGGCGATCTGCCCGGAGGCATCGAAAGGCGTGGCGAGGGCGGCCGAAAGGCCAAAACGTGATGTCACCGGGGGTCTCCGAAAAGAAGTTCGAAGGCAGTGATATCTCACTAACATGTCAGTTGTAAATCTGGTTGGTGCGAATTTTGTGGTGAGGCGCTTACATGCTGGCCTGTGACGCGATCGGCCTGTCGAGCTAGGAAGCGCGGTAGAGCTCCTGGTTTCTTACTCACGTCTACTTCACCAGAATTGCCGAATTTCGGAGCGGAGGTTCTGTGCCTGAG
>NZ_RZQP01000115.1:0-19390 GCF_003998165.1 Mesorhizobium sp. M7A.F.Ca.US.007.01.2.1
CCTTCGCCATGTGCGAGGACGTGGCCGATCTCGACCATATCGCCGACAGCGGCTTCGAGTTTTTCGATCTTCAGGAGATCGTTGGCGGCAACGCGATACTGCTTGCCACCCGTTTTAATGACTGCGAACATTTTTTGCCTTTCGCTGTTCGGTCGGCCTTGATGAGCCGCCTCTGGCGGTTCAGCCGTCTTTTTGTCAGTCTGCGGGTTCAAAAAACAAGCGGCGCGGAAGAACCCTCCACGCCGATTGCGCGCTGTCCCTAACCGAAGGTTGAGTGCGAGTCAAGGCAAACAGCTGTTGTCGGGACTGTTGTTGGCGGCCGAAGGATCGAGCGTGTCAGCACGACTGCACGACGTGACCGTCGTCGAGGCAAGCACGCGTGACTGGTTACCAACCTACCCAGGCCTCGCCGCCGCTGAACCGTCGCGAATCCGCTGCTTGCCCGGCAAGCCAAATAACTGACGGATTGGCCTTGTAACCTGCCCGTTCAGCCGTTATCTAGTGCGCCGCGCCGGCAACGGCCGACCATGACCGCGGAGAGGTGGCAGAGTGGTCGAATGCACCGCACTCGAAATGCGGCATGGGTGCAAGCCCATCGGGGGTTCGAATCCCTCCCTCTCCGCCATTTAGCTTCCATAAAAATCCTTTCCTTTCAAAAGCTTCCTTGTTGCGCTTGACCAGCACGAAGCGAAACATATCTTAGACTGTGTAACAAACTGTGTAACATTAGAGAAAGATAATGCGACGTTCCGCAGCGCCAAAGCCGCATAAACGTGAAGGCATCTGGTATCTCGTCCGCAGGGTGCCGAAGGAATTCGCGGCGTTTGATCGCCGCTGCCTAGTACGCATTTCCACGGGCGTCGCCGTGGCTGACGATCCCCGCGGTGTACGGGCGCGAGATGCAGTGCAAAGCCTCGGCGCGGGGCTGGAGGCGTATTGGCGTAGACTGCGGGAAGGCCAATCCGCCGAGGCGGGGCTGCGTTTCGAAGCCGCGAGGAAGCGCGCGCGGTCATTTGGATTGGCCTATCGCACTAACGAGGAACTAGCAGCGGGGCCGCTCGACGAACTCATGGCCCGTATCAAGCTGCTCCTCGACAAAAAATCGATCGAGGACGCGCAGGACGTCTCGGCCGTCATGGGTGGGGAGAAGCGGCCAGCGGTCCGCCTGAGCGGTCTTATCAAGGAATTCGAGACGATCGAGCAACAGAACTTGCTGACCATGTCGCCCAACCAAATCAAGAAATGGCGTAACCCCAAAAAGCGCGCAGTTGCCAATCTGGTTGGAGTCATTGGCGACAAGGAGATCGCAAGCCTCACTCGGGACGACGCAATCGCGTTCCGCGAGTGGTGGCAAAAGCGGATCGTTGAGGATGGACTTGATATCGGTACGGCCAACAAGGACATCGGCCATGTTTCGAAAATGCTGCGCGTCGTCGATCTGACTCACCAGCTCAAGCTGGAGCCGGTTTTTCGAAACCTGCGTCTTTCCGGCGCCGTCCCCGGGCAACGCGCTGCGTTCACAGCGGAGTTCATTCAGGAGAAGATACTCGCTGAAGGCGCGCTCGACGGACTCAATGACGAAGCCCGCCATCTAATCTATGTGATTGCCGATACCGGACTCAGGCTTTCTGAAGCGGCAAACCTCACCACCGAAACAATCCACCTCGATCGAGAAATCCCGCATGTGCGGGTGCGCCCCAATGGCCGTCGCTTGAAGACCGGTCATTCAGCCCGTGACATTCCCTTGGTTGGCGGCGCACTTGCAGCCATCAAGCTCCATCCGGACGGCTTTCCTCGTTATCGCGACAAGGCCGCGTCACTTTCAGCGCTCGTCAACAAGGTGCTCGCCAGCAAGGAACTTCTGCCGACTTCCGAGCATAGTCTTTATAGCCTGCGACACACTTTCGAGGACCGGCTGACGGCAGTTGAGGCGCCGGAGAAGGTAATTGCTTCTCTGATGGGCCACAAATGGATCCGGCCCAAATACGGCGCGGGACCTTCGTTAGCGCAAAAGCGCGAGTGGCTCCAAAAAATCGCTTTTACCCCGCCCGGGCGAATGTGATTGCGGCGCCATCCAGGCCTTGAGAACCAACCTCACGGCTCCAGCTGTCCGAGCCATTTAGGTTGAGCGTGGCCAGCACGCGCTGCGCTCGCTCGCGATTTCCGAGCTTCCGCCGCATTTGTTCGACCTCGTATTCCAGCCTTTCGAAGGTCGGTATATAGGCATCTCCATGCCGGATGACCAAGTAGGCGGCAACAGCTAGACACCATTCTAGCTCCGTGGCCGATGGATCGGAAAAAGGGGCGACGCCATACCAAGACGAGCAACGCCTCTCGAGGGCTTCCGAACTAGGCAAACGGCCAGCATGTGGCATGGGAAAGAAACCTATGCCTGATCGACGAACCTAAAGTGCTCACGAAGCTTGACCGGTACGCGGGCCATCGGAGGGTTCTGCCTAAAACCGCCAAAAATTTTGAAACACCCATTCATCCGGCTCGAATTCAAAGGGATCGGCGATTTTTGGGTTATGGCTTGCAAGCATAGTTCAGCCCAGACAAGAACGCCTGATATCTTGTCGTGCACTGTCACCCTGCCAAATATGGTGCCGGCGACAACGGCAGTTTGGCGAGCAGAAGAATTCCCGAGACTGAGACGTTCTACGGCTTGGCCCATGTTCGCGCTCCTCCTCGATTGGAGACAGGATGGGCCATATGGAAGCGAATAAAAGGAGGTTGGTGACGAGTCTCGGTAGTGGAGTAGAAACGGGTGGAAAAGCTTGCGCTATTCGCCATCGGCGCCGCTAAGCGCATTTGAGAGAAGGGGCAGCGATCGCCAAGAGATGACGTCCGATCGCAAGCCGGCTAGAAATGCGACAGTGACGCGCCTTTTTTGGCACGACCTTAGCACCCGATCGGGCCTCAGCTGGTCGTCGTTGCGCAGCCGATCGGGTGCGATTTTTATAAAGCTCTCTTGGCTTTAGCTTTGAGAGCCCGTCATCGAGACAAATGCAAGGGAACGGTCCGCCCCCTGGGGACATTCGACATGCCGTGGCAGCTTCCTATGGTGAGCCAGCGCATTCCGATACACGTTTTCCGCGCTCTACCGTTGCTCCAGCACCTGTGCTGAGGCTGAGCGCTTGATCAGGACCCGACCGCTGCTGTTGCGGGATGGTGACTGGGTTGAGGTCGCGAAGACCTTGACCGCGGGTACGTTGTTCATCCCGATGAGCGCTGAGCCGAGAAGCAGCCAAGAACGCTTCCCGTAATCGAATCCTACGGGAACCGCGAAACCAGCGTCCAAAGGACGCAATTCTCCGACGTCGTTCACTCAAGCTCATCTCGCAACTTGAACGCTTGTATGAAGCCGCTGCATGTGCGCCGGTGGACCGGATTGCTGCTATCCAAACCACGTGCTCAGTTTCGCCCCCGTAATAACTCTACCGTCCGAAACGGCTTTCGCGCGTCAGGTCCACCCCACATGAAAGTTCCGCGAGCAGCACGGACGGAGAGGCCGGTCACAACTCCTTCGCGTGCTCTTTTACTACCGAATCAAGTGCCAAATGGAGAGGCACTGCCTTAGAGAACAGGAAGCCCTGCGCGGTTCTGCAGCCAAGCTTGTACAGAGTTTGCCGATCTGCCTCTGTTTCAACGCCCTCGGCCATGACCTCGATCCCGAGCGTCCTACCAAGATCAATCACCGCTTTGACAAGCAGCCGATTCTCCCGGGACTTGGCTAAGCCGCGAACGAAGCCCTGATCTATTTTCACCTTCCTGATCCGACTGTCCTTGAGCGATGCCAACGTCGAAAAACCGGTGCCGAAGTCATCGAGCGCGATAGAAATGCCAGCATGTGAAAGCCGGGCGAGCTTTTCATCCACTCTGTCCGGATCCACTGGGGCTTCTTCGGTAATCTCGATGTCGAACATCGTTGCAGGGAGGTCTTTTGCCGCCAGACCATTAAGAATCATCTCGTCAATATCGCCAGCTTCCAACTCGCACGGTGAAACATTCATCGCCACACGAACATCACGACGGTCAGCTTTGACCAAGCCCTCGATAAGAGCGCAACAGTCGGCGAATACCGTTTGAGTTAGCAGCTGAAGCATTCCAGTTTCGCGTGCCGCTGTCATGATCTCGGGCGGAGAAATGGGACCGTGAAGCGGGTGAGACCATCTTAGCAAGGCTTCAAAACTGACGACGGCTTCAGTTTCGAGTCTTACGATTGGCTGAAACCAAGCGACCAAGCTTCTCATCGTTATCGCCGAATGAAGATCGCGTTCGATTGACTGGCGGCGTTGCAACTCCCGGGCTAGCTCGGCATCGAACAGACAAAATTCATTCCTGCCGCGGCGCTTAGCTGTGTAAAGGGCGATGTCGGCCCGCAACAACATTTCCGTTAGTCCGGGGTTTTCAGCCAAGTAGATTCCTATAGACGCTCCAATGCGGACTGATGCGATCCCAGGATAGGGGCGAGCAAGCTTGGCTATGAGATTGGACGCGAGATTGGTGGGAGAAGGAGAATTCTTTCGCGAAGAAAAAACCAGCACGAATTCATCCCCACCGATGCGGGCGAGCGTTGAGCCCTCCGGTGCTTCTTCCTCTATTCGGCGGGCGATCCTGGCAAGCAGCTCGTCACCCGTTCTGTGACCGTAGGTATCGTTGACAGATTTGAACCCGTCCAGATCAATCAGCATGGCCACAAAGGGTCCATCGGTGTTCTCAAACTGATCGATTGCATGTTCGAGGCCCCGCCTGTTGAGGAGCGCGGTAAGATGGTCCTCCCTGGAATTGCGCTCCATTTCCGCGGCAAGCCGCTCGGCTTGATGTCTCAGGCGGCTCGCGTCACGGAAGCGCGCTTGTCCAACGAACGAGGATCGAACCAGGCCGCCCTCGAAAAGCAGGACGGCAAAAGCCAGAATGTAGTTTTCCGGGGCTCCCTTCGTCAGCAAACATGCGGCGGCAATGAGGAGTGGCGGTGTGATGAAGCATATCGCTGCCGCAGCATATGAGCTGCCGTACGTGACCGCGCCAGCTGAAATGCCCGCCAGAATTATTAGATGCAGCGATGCTTGAGACGTCGTGTATCCAGCCGTTAGGACGGCAAGGAATGACCAGGTGAATCCCGCCAGAAGAGCAAGCCTGCCAAACCAGCGAAGCCGCAGCCAAACCCGTGTCAGATCATCCTGGACTCCGGGTTCCTTCAGCTGATGACGGGCGAGTGCAAGGCGGGCGGCATTTATCGCATTAACGACCGAAAACCAGGCCGCGCCAGCAAGACCGTTCCCGGAAAGGGCCTGCACGGTCAAAATCAGCCCGGACAGCACAATGCTTATCGGCATTGAGACGAAAAGGCCTGCCCTCAGATCAGCGAGCTGGTCCTGAAGGATTCTCGCCTCCAGCGGATCTTCTTTTTCCAAGGCTGGACGGGTCAGCTTGCTTACTCCTGCTTGTCCGCAGCCTATGCAGCCCCCCTGAAGGACGGGTTAATTCTTCAATCGGAGATCAGCGTCGGGGAGCAGGATTACTCCGGTGCATCATGCACTCTCTCATCGCTCGCCCAGCACGCGCAAAAATGCGACTGCTGGTGCAGTATCACCGCTGGAGCTCCGCCGAAATCCCATGCCGGACAAGGGGAACATGTTGGGCAAAGCGAAGCCCCAGATGCCTTGCAAGCCGTGCCGCCAGGTGGTCTCTGGAGTAGAGTCCAACCAATATGTTCGTTGCATGGTAGAGCGGCGCCGCCGACAGGCGCAGCCGCCTTTCGTATATATGCAGCATGTCGGGGTCGCCAACATTGCGGCCGTCGCGGCACGCAGTCATGATTCCACGGGCGAGTTGCTTCTGGCTGCTGAGACCGATGTTGAATCCGTGAGCGGTCACCGGGTGCATGCCGATGGCAGCGTCGCCGATGAGTGCGGCGCTCGGCGCCCGGAATTTGTGCGCCCAGGTCGTGACCAGCGGATAGGTGTGGCGCTTGCTTGCCAAGGTCATTTTTCCAAGGCGCCCTCGACACCGTTTCGTCAACTCCGACAGGAACAAATCATCATCGAAGGCAAGCAGTCTATAGGCCTCGTTTGAGCGCAATGTGAGCAGCAGCGACGACATGCCCTCCGCGAGGGGCAATATCGCTATCGTCTGATGGTGATCGAACCATTCGATGGCGATCTGGTGGTGGGCGCGCTCGTGCCTCACTCGGCAAATCAGCATCGAGTGGCCAAGCCGGTTGATATCGGCGCCGATGCCTAGCAGATCACGCGTGGCGGACAAACGCGAATCCGCGGCAACAACCAGCCGAGCAGTTAAACGCGCGCCATTAGAGAGCGTTACGACTGCTCCTTCTTGGCTGTTTGTTGCATCGACGACCGAGTGGCCGCACAACAGCCGGGCGCGATCCTGCAAGCGGACGATTTTGAACAGCGCCTCGCGGATCCGGCAATTTGGAACCAAAACCCCCAGCGGTTCTCCAGAGTTGCTGGGAGGATCGAAACGAAGAGCGAATGCGCTCGAGCCGTTGAGCACGCGCGCGCCTTGAAGTGCTGATTTGTCCGAAGCCGGGATGACATCCCAGGCGCCGAGCTCGCGAAGGGTTCTGATCGAAGCGTTGGTCAGCGCGATTTCGCGACCATCGAAAGCCGGATTCGCCAGACTATCGAATGTGTTCTGTTCAACAACTGCCACCTTGAGTTCGCTTTGGGCAAGCGACGCAGCGAACGAAAGGCCGACCGGGCCGGCTCCAACGACAACGATGTCAAAATTATCGTCAGAGCCCATCAGCGTGCCGCCATCCGGTCGCCTATCCTCGTGTAACGGTGGAACTGAGCCGAGTGACATGAGCTCCGTGCCCGCCGCATTGCCTAAAGGCGCTGGGCCGGGAGATTCGCATCGATCGGCAACGAAGCACTCAAAGCGCTCAGAGGTGGATGCGGCTAACCGATCCCGCCCTTTCGCCGCGCAGCCGCGCAGATCGCCGCCAGCAAGCGAGACACTCGCGACGCTGGTCAGCGACGGCCGCGCCGCATCGATCGCCACATTCCACCTGGAACCCTTGCGCATACTACTCACGCTCCACGACGTCGAAGCGGGCTCTCTTGCGAGGGTGAGGGTATCGAACGTAGCGCTCTCTCTCGTCATCCCAGCCAAGGTAGCGGAAACTTTTATCCACGACCGCGCATATCTCATCAAGAACCTGCTGCATGGCTTCGATGTCGATGTCCTTGCAATTCAGTCGCCGATAGAGCAAAGCCCACGCGGCGACATAGTCGTCGAAATAGCGCGCGTCACTCGAACCAATGATCAACTTCGGACGGTTGATCGATTTCGAAAACGCACGTCCCAACCCCGATGATGCTCCGCAGCACGTTGACATCACGAGGATCTTCGGCGCTGGATGCGAGCCCTGGAACATTTTTACGAAGTCAGCCCAAAGAAGGCCACTTCGCCCACTGGACGAAGCGATCCCGTCACCATTGCCGTGCCCGGCGATGTGAAGCACGTCGCACTCCGCCTCCATCGCTCGTACTACAGCCTCACCAAATTTCGTTCGGTTCAACGCCATTTGGAGCTCCGCGCGGATGTTGACAGCCTTTAACAAGTGCTGCACGATCGGTCCCTCTTGCCTGTCGGCGAAGTAGTCATTTGCATTGTGGCAGTCGATGATGTGTACGGTGTTCATGGTACTCCAGCCGCTTGTTCGTTCATCGTCGTGACGAGCGGACACCACGCGCGCGGAACCGCGTGACGTGCGCTGGGTTCCGGTACCGTCGCATAGCCTCAAGGCGCGGGCCGGGAATCGGGATGGATCGGCAACGACGCACACAACCCATCAAAGGCGAAAGCTGTTGATCGGCCCCCTGTCCGCGCAAGCCACGCGGATGGTCAGCCAGCAAGCGAGATACACACGACGCCGGTCAGCTAATGGCTGCGCCGTAAGCACAAGGCATGGCCGACCACACGACAGAAAACCCAGAACCGTGAAGGTGCTGATAATGACGACCAATCTTTCCGTAAGTCATGCATTTCTCCGTCGAAGACTGGTCAATAGACCACGCCGATGAGTATGACCCTGATCTGGATCAGCCAGACATGACCAATCGGCACTGGCGGTTCACGGTCAGGTGATCGACCGTGACGTTCCACTTTGGAACCCGTGCGCACATTGCCAAGCTCTCGTCCGGCCACGCGAGGTACTCTCGTGGCATCACACGCCTCATACTGGGTGCAATGGGAGGCAGTCCTTCGCACGACAGAGGCTTTTCACAAATGTAGTGTGCAGCTTAGGTCAAGATGGTCATGGAGCATGGAGCATGGAGCATGGAGCATGGAGCATGGACAGCTTGTTCCCGACCGAGCCGGCTCGACTGACGAGCGCGATCCGCGCATCTTATGCACAGCGGATTGAAATCAGCGTTCCGGTTTGTCGTCCCGATCAATTAGTATCCGCTCGGCGGCTCCGTCGAGATCTTCGTATTGACCGCTTCGCAATGCCCAGACGAAGCCGGACACACCCAGTGCACCCAGAAAAAGGGCCACTGGTATGAGATAGAGCAACGTCGTCACGAGGATTATGCCGAATAGCTGACTGCGGAGCGTCCGACTTTTTGAATAACTTGCAGCGTCGCATTCGCCCCGAAGCCGTGCAAGCGCAATGCGTTTCCAATAACAAGCACCGATGAGGCAGACATGGCAATCGCCGCTAACAAAGGCGTGGCGTGGCCCAGGATGGCGATCGGCACGGCGACGGCATTGTAGACGATCGCAATCGCGATGTTCTGGCGGATCAGGTGTCCCGCCTTGCGCGAGACGTCCAGCGCGAGAGGCACTGCCAGAAGGCTTTCGCGCAGGAATACGAAGTCGGCGGCATTGCGGCCAATGTCGGCGGCGGTGGCCGGAGCGATCGAGACATGCGCCGCGCTCAGCGCCGGCGTGTCGTTGAGGCCGTCGCCAACCATCAGAACCTTGTGTCCGTCTTTCGCCAGGGTCTCGATGCGCTCGACCTTGCCCGACGGCAGCAGGCACGGAACGAAGTCCTCGACACCCAGCATTCTTGCAACTTCACCGCAGGCACCTGCGGTATCGCCCGACAGCATTTGCATCGACACCCCAGTATCGTTCAATCGCTTGATCGCCGCCGCCGCGTCGGCGCGCAGCGCATCCTCGAAATCGAAGGTCGCGACAATGAACCCGTCTTTTGTCAGCACCGTTCCGCCATAGCCATGGTTGCCTTCACCACCGGTCCGGGCCTTCCATCCAGCCCATCCGCGTCGACCCAGCCGCCAGATGCTTCCGGCGACAGTGGCTTCGATCCCGAACCCCGGATGCTCTGTGACGGCATCGAATTTGTGTTGCCCGCCAGGAGCGGCAAAGCCGGTTATGGCCTTTGAAAACGGGTGACGCGAGTGCGCGGCCATGTCTGCCGCGATTGCCAGCATGGCCGGATCGATCGACGATGCATTGAGGAGCCGGGGTTGTCCGAGCGTGAGCGTTCCGGTCTTGTCGAACACTGCGTTATCAATCGTCGCCAGGCGCTCCATGGCCGAACCGTCCTTGACCATGATGCCGTTCTCGAACAGACGCCGCGCGGCGACCACCTGAACGATCGGTACGGCGAGGCCGAGCGCGCACGGGCAGGTGATGATCAGAACGGCAATGGCGATCGTCATCGCCCGGTGCCAGTCGCCCGTCGCCGCCATCCAACCCAGGAATGTCACGAAGGCGGTGAGATGAACCACGGGCGCGTAGAGTGCCGACACGCGATCAGCGATGCGGCGATAGTGCGCGCGACCGCCCTCTGCGGCTTCCATCAGCCGAACCATTTCGGCGAGGAACGAATCCTTCGCGGCGGCGGTCGCCTCGATCGTCAGCGGGCCGGTAAGATTGAGCACGCCGGCCTGCACGGCTTCGCCCGGCGCCACGTTTTTCGGCGCGCTTTCGCCTGAGGCCAGCGAGCAGTCGAGATCAGACGCTCCGTGGATGATCTTGCCGTCGACGGGGATCCTTTCACCGGCCGCGATCAGCAGCTGCATCCCCGGTTCGATCTCGCCAACCGGCAGATAGTCGCGCGCGCCATCGCCGCGCAGCACCATGGCGCCGCGTGCGGCCAGCTGCGACAGGCCTTTCACCGCGGTGCGGGCACGTTCGCGCATCACGTGATCCAGCGTCCTGCCGATCAAAAGGAAAAAAAGCAGCGAAACCGACGCGTCGAAATAGGCGTGGTCGCCATGGTTGATCGTCTCATAGAGGCTCATGGCGTAAGCGAGCGACACTCCGACCGCGATCGGCACGTCCATGTTCATGCGGCCGTGGCGCAGTGCATTCCAGGCCGAGCGGAAGAAGATGCCGCCGGCGAAGGCGAGCGCTGGGATGGCGATCAATGCGGAGACCCAGTGAAACAGGTCGCGGGTAGCCCCTTCGGCCCCGGACCAGACAGAGACCGAAAGCAGCATGATATTGCCCGCCGCGAACCCGGCAACCGCGACGGCGCGGATCAACTCCGAAAGCGTCCTGTCCTTTTCATCAATCTCGGGGGCGAAGAGATGCGCCTGGTAGCCGAGCCGTCCAAGCGCGGCGACGAACGGTGGAACCTCGTCGCCACGCCAGCGGACCGAGACCCGTTTCGTCGACAGGTTGACGCGGGCGCTCTCGACGCGATCGAGCGTTCCCAACGCCGTCTCGATCGTCTGGATACAAGCTGCGCAATGAACGCTCGGCACCGAAAGATCGGTTTGGCGGAGATCATCTCCAAGCGATCGGCTCGCCAGCCTGATCTCTTGACTAGACGGCAGGACCGACGTGGTGCTGCCCAGATCAAGCGCCATTTCGGCGCCCGGTGCACAACAACTCATTTCAGCGCTCCATGGGAAATCATGATCCTGCGGACTTCGCGGTAGGGCTCGGCCAGACCGGCGTCAGCGTCGACTTCGACGATCCAGACGCCATCCTTCGGCATGTGCTGGGCTGCGAATTCCTGGCCGGAGGCGAGGGCGAGGTTGACCGCCTTGTCCTCTTTCTCGTAGGCGGGATGGCGAAACAGCACCTTGACGCCATGCAAGGCAATCGGCTTGCCGACGGCGTCGGTAAGGCTATAGCGGACCTCGCCCCATGCGATGGTCAGCTTGCCGGTCCAGCCGAGCGCTGCCTGCGCCCGCCCCTCCTCGGCCTTCTTGTTGAACTGCTGGCTCGCCACATAGGTGTTTTCGACGACAAGGCCGGTCCAGCTCGTGTTGGCGAGCGTTGCCATCGTCAGATTGACCGCGATGACCACCCCGAAAAAGGCTAGGATGATGGCCAGCATGTGCCTGCCGGTGAATACGCGGGGTTTTTCAGCGTTAGCGGTCATCTGGCAGTCTCCGGCGCGTTGAAGGTGGCGGTGTATTCGTCCGCCTCGAAGCTCGCCTTGTCCTCGACACGGAACTTGAAGGTCTGCGCTGTGCCCTGGATTTGATCCGCCGGCTGGCGCACGAAGACCTTCAGCATTTTCAGGCGGTCGGGTTCGACCGGAATGGCAAAAGAACGGCCTTCCGGGATGTCGTCGCCGACCACGCTCATCTCGGCGCCCTGCAAGCCTTGAATCGCGACAACGATCGTCCTTGGCTCGGGGATCATGTTGAGCAGCTTGACGGTGTAGCCGTTGCGGATCGAGCCGTCGGACAGCGTGACAAATTGCGGATTGCGATCATGCAGCACGTTGACTTCGAGCCGATCGCGCGTCAGCAGCGAATAGAGCAGACCCAGGCCGATCAGCGACCAGATACCCATGTAGACGTAGGTGCGTGGCCGAAAGATCTTGCGGATATGGAAATGCGCCACCTTGTCGGAGAACAGGCCATCAGCGGTCCTGACCTGCGACGGGTTGACTGAACTGGAGCCGCCCGCGGTCGCCAGCATCATGTTGGCGTTGTAGTCGGACAGTGTCGCATAGGAGATCAGCCCGCGCTCCTTGCCGAGCTTGTCCATGACCCCGTCGCAGGCGTCTATGCACAGCGCGCAGGTGATGCATTCCATCTGCTGGCCATCGCGGATGTCGATCCCCATCGGGCAGACCGCGACGCAGGCATTGCAGTCGACGCAGTCACCGACCGGCAGCCCTGCGGCAAGGACCTTCTTGGCGTGGCGAGAACGCGGTTCGCCGCGCCAGTCATTGTAGGTGACGGTGAGAGAACTTTCGTCGAGCATCGCTGCCTGGATGCGCGGCCATGGGCACATGTAGGTGCAGACCTGCTCGCGCATCAGACCGCCGAACGTGTAGGTGGTAGCCGTCAGCACGGCGACAGTGATGTAGGCGACGGGTGGCGCGGTGCCGGTGAAGAGTTCGCCAACCAGCGTCGGCGCATCGGCAAAATAGAAAATCCAGGCGCCGCCGGTCGCCGCACCGATGACCAGCCAGACGGCGTGCTTCGATAAGCGCAGCATCAGCTTGCGGGCGGTCCAGGGGCCTGCATCGAGTTTCATGCGAGCGTTACGGTCGCCCTCTATCGCACGTTCGACGACGAGGAACAGATCGACCCACACCGTCTGAGGGCATGCATAGCCGCACCAGGCACGGCCGACAGTCGAGGTGATCAGGAAAAGACCGACGCCCGCCATGACCAGGAGGCCGGCCACATAGAAGAATTCCTGGGGCCATATCTCGATGAAGAAGAAGTAGAAGCGCCGGTTCGCGAGATCGAGCAGGACTGCCTGGTCCGGGGCAAATGGACCGCGAGCCCAAGGCAGCCACGCAGCCAGGTAATAGATGCCAAGTGTGATCGTCATCACCAGCCATTTGAAGCGACGAAAGTTGCCCGAGGCGCGCTTCGGAAAGATCTTTTGACGCGCGGCATAAAGCGGCTTGCGGGTTTTGGCGGAATTGACAGTTTCTGTTTCGAGCCCTGTCAACTGCGTCTTGTCACGCATGTGCAACTCCACTTTCCCAGCCAATGTCAGGGGCACCTGTCGTAAAGCCTCGCCGTAGGATAGCCTTGCCGGGTTGTGCAGATCGCATTAGGGATGGTGTCGAGGCCCGGCTCACGCCGGGCCTCGTCCGCTTGGCAGGGGGGACCGAAGAATAGGACCTTCCATTCCTATTCTCCGCCGCCAAGCGAATGGACATAAACTGCAAGTTCCTTGACCTTGATCTCGCCGAGACGGCCAACCCAGGCCGGCATGACGCCCTGTTTTGGCGCACGGACCTGTGCGGCGATGGCTGTCTCACCGGATCCATAGAGCCAGATCGCATCGGTCAGGTCGGGGGCGCCGAATTCCCTGTTGCCTTTTGCATTGTCGCCGTGACAGGCCACGCAATTCTCGGCAAAGACCTTGGCGCCGGGTTGGATCAGACTTGCATCGCGGACCTTGCCGGAAAGGCTGGCCACGTAGGCGCTGACTTGTGCGATCTGGTCGGCGGTAATGATGTCGCCGAAGGCCGGCATTTCCGACAGGCGCGTGTCCGGATCGGATGCGAAGCGGATGCCGTGCGTAATCGTCTGCTGGATCTGCTCGGCCTTGCCGCCCCACAGCCAGTCGTCGTCGTTGAGATTGGGAAAGCCCTTGGAACCCTGGGCGCCGGAGCCATGACATTGTACGCAATTGACCTTGAAAGCGGCGCCACCGGCGGCGATTGCGAATTCGCGCAGGCCGTCGTCCGCGGCGATTTCCGAGACGCTCTTGGACTCCACCGCCGAGATATATTTGCCCTTGGCGGCCTCAGCCGCGGTCAGCTCGTTCCTGACCTCGTTGCGGCTGGAATAGCCGAGCACACCCGTTGTCGCCGAGTGCAACAGAGGCCATGCTGGATAGGCAATGGTGTAGCCTATCGCCCAGACAATGGTGACGTAAAAAGTGATAACCCACCATCTGGGAAGCGGGTTGTTCAGCTCCCGGATACCATCCCATTCGTGGCCGGTGGTCGAGACGCCAGAGATTTCATCGATATGCTCGTCGCTCATGATCACTCGTCCTCGAGCGGAATGCGGGCCGCTTCGTCGGCCAGCCTTCGGCTGCCGGGGCGTAGGGCAAAGGCGATGCACCCCACGAAGAACAGCGCCATCGCAACCAGGCCCCAGCTGTCGGCAAACGCCCGCATCAAATTGTAGGTCATCAGCGTTCTCCTCAGCGGTAGCCGGCGGCTTCGTCGTAATTTTTGAAGTCGACCAGTGTGCCAAGCATCTGCAGGTAGGCGAGCAGGGCATCCATTTCGGTGACCTGTTGCGGGTTGCCGTCGAAGTCGCCGATCTTGGCTTTTGGGTAACGCGCCTCAAGGCCTGATGTGTCGGCATTGGGATCGGCCTGCGCCGCCAGATCCGCATTGGCGTGGGCGATCATGTCATCGGTGTAAGGGACGGCTACAAGCCTGTTGGCGACCAGATGCGTCGAGAAATCCTTCACGTCGATCGGCGTGTCTTTCAGGAACCCATAGCTCGGCATGATCGATTCCGGCACCACCGAGCGCGGGTCGGTAAGATGCGCGACATGCCATGCATTCGAGTAGCGGTCGCCAACTCTGGCGAGATCCGGCCCGGTGCGCTTCGATCCCCACTGGAAGGGGTGATCGTACATGGACTCGGCAGCCAGGCTGTAGTGGCCATAGCGCTCAACTTCGTCGCGGAACGGCCTGATCATCTGGCTATGACAGAGGTAGCAGCCCTCGCGCATATAGATGTTGCGCCCGACAAGTTCGAGCGGCGAATAGGGGCGCATGCCTTCCACCTTCTCGATCGTGTTGTCGAGATAGAAGAGAGGCGCGATCTCGACGATGCCGCCGACCGTCACCACGAGCAGCGAGCCAACGAGAAGAAGCGTGGCGTTCTTCTCGATGATTGCGTGTTTGTCCATCAAGCCCATTACCTGGCTCCTGATCGCGCAGGTCGGATGGCGACGGGGCTCGGCATCGGCTCCTCCTCGCGCTGGTGGCCGAGGATGGTCCTGGTGATGTTCCAGGCCATGATCAGGGCGCCGGAGAGGTACATGGCGCCGCCGATGGCGCGCAGGACATAGTAGGGGTGCATGGCGGCGACGGTTTCGGCGAAGGAGTAGACCAGGAAGCCCTGCTCGCCATATTCGCGCCACATCAGGCCCTGCATGATGCCGGACACCCACATCACCGCGGCGTAGACGACGATCCCGAGTGTCGCCAGCCAGAAGTGCCAGGTGACGAGCCTCAGCGAGTAGAGCCGTTGACGGTTCCAGAGCTTCGGGACCATGTAGTAGATCGCGCCGAACGAGATCATGCCGACCCAGCCGAGCGCACCCGAATGGACGTGCCCGATGGTCCAGTCGGTATAATGCGACAGCGAATTGACCGCCCGGATCGCCATGATGGGGCCTTCGAAGGTCGACATGCCATAGAAGGCGACGGCCATCACCATCATGCGGATGATCGGATCGGTGCGCAGCTTGTCCCAGGCGCCGGACAGCGTCATCAGGCCGTTGATCATGCCGCCCCAGGACGGCATCCACAGCATGATCGAGAACACCATGCCGAGCGTCTGCGCCCAATCGGGCAAGGCGGTGTAGTGCAGGTGATGCGGCCCGGCCCAGATGTAGAGAAAGATGATAGCCCAGAAATGGACGATCGACAGCCGGTACGAATAGACTGGCCGGTTCGCCTGCTTGGGCACGAAATAATACATCATGCCGAGGAAGCCGGCGGTGAGAAAGAAGCCGACCGCGTTGTGGCCGTACCACCATTGCGTCAAGGCGTCCTGGACCCCTGAAAAGGCGGAGTAGCTCTTGGAGCCCGGGAACGAGACTGGTATGGACAGGTTGTTGACCACATGCAGCATCGCGATGGTCACGATGAACGACAGGTAGAACCAGTTGGCCACGTAGATATGCGGTTCCTTGCGCTTCAGGATCGTGCCAAGGAACAGAATGAGGTAGGCGACCCAGACGATGGTCAGCCAGACATCCACATACCATTCGGGTTCGGCGTACTCGCGGCCCTCGGTGATGCCGAGCAGGTAGCCGGTCGCGGCCATGACGATGAACAGCTGGTAGCCCCAGAAGACGAACCAGGCGAGATCACGGCCGAAGAGGCGCGCGCGGCAGGTGCGCTGCACGACATACAGAGACGTGCAAAGCAGCGCGTTGCCGCCGAAGGCGAAAACGACACCGGATGTGTGCAACGGCCGCAAACGACCGAAATTGAACCAGGGCTGGATGTTGAGATCGGGGTAGGCGAGCTGCAGCGCGATCACCACGCCGACCAGCATGCCGACGACACCCCAGAACACGGTGGCGATCGCGCCGTAGCGGATCGGACCATCCATGTAAGCGGATGGGTCAATCGGAGCTGCTGGCCTGAACTCCGTGTTGCGCAACAGGATCGCAGTGAAACCAGCCACTGCGAAGAACAACACCCACATGTGTCGGCGGAAAGGTTCATCCACGCCGAAGCCGGCGGCCACCAGGGCCGCAAAAGCGAACACGCTTAGAAGGACGATCTCTGTGCCGAATTTCATTGCAGATCCCGATCTCGAATCTGGTGGATGCCAAATCCGCAGCGCACTAATCGCGCAGCCGCCGCCCCCTCGCCCTGATCTATGTCAGGCCGCACGATTTTGTGCGGCGCAATCAGCAGGTGGCGAATGAACGAGGAACGCAGCGCGGGCTCACTCCCTCATGGAAGGCGTTCCCTGGGTTGGGCGGGCGCAGACGCGATCGCTGAGGCGAAAGCTGAGGCTCTGCGCGCGTTGGATGCTATTGCCGATGCCCTGCCAAACGTTGTTCGGATCCCATTGGAAACGAACGCGATCGTTCCGCCGAGCCGTGGCAGATTAAGGACCATGCTTCGCCGGTATGTGCCGAAACACACCTGGCGATTGGTCACGTTCCTATCAAAGCCCGAAAGCTGTTTGTCTCGACAACCGTGACGCCGCTTCGTCGAAGGCGCGGCGACATCGCATTAAAAGGCAAACACGGCCCGCCCCGGAGTCATGCGACATGGCCTCGCCGCTTAGGGCCGCTCGCGTCCGCCGCCACAGCGCTTCTCCAGACGGCTTATGCTGTCCACCGTCACATGGCGTGCGTTCTCAATCCGAATCACCCCGTCAGCCCGCAATCGCGTCAGTTGGCGGCTCACGGTCTCGCTGGTGATTCCAAGGAAATCAGACATTTCGGCACGCGTCAGCGGCAGATCGAAGGAGGCCGACCCGGAAGCCGCATCGAGACTGGAATCGATATTCCGGGCCATCATGAGGAGAAAAGTCGCCACCTTTTCCGGAGCTGTCTTGCGCCCCAGCGTCACCATCCACTCGCGCGCCTCATCGAGTTCATTCAGCGTCTGTTTGAGCAGGCGATGCTCGAATTCCCGTGACGCCTTCATCATCCGTTCGACGGCCGCTCGCGGAAACGAACACAGCGTGACTGCTGTTGCCGCTTCCGCATTGATCGAGCTTTCCTCCTTGAAAGGACGTCCCAGAAAATCCGGTGCAAACTGGAGACCGACGATCTGCTGGCGCCCATCCGACAGGCTCTTTGATAGCTTTACCACGCCTGAAAGCACGTTGGAGTAGCTGTCGACGTTCTGTGCCTCGCCGGTCAACTCCATTCCTGACTCGATCCGGCGACGCGAGCAAGTCTTGGCGAGCCCAACCAAATTGTCTGGATCGAGCGCACCGCAGACACCGCGACGCCGTGCCTCGCAAGGGAAGCAAAGAACAGGAATGCCGGAACTATGAATGTCTTGCCGAAAGGTCATGCGTTCGCCTTACCCGATCCTAACTGCCGGCAGGATACCCATCCAGGGTAGAGAAATCCTGCGGCGGTTTGTCCATGAGCGCGGCTGATCGAGATCAGGGTCTGCTTCAGCGATGCGTGCAGTGTTCCGGCGGGCAACACGGTGAACGCGAGATGCAATCGGAAATAGCTGTCAAACTCAGCGAGAACGTCCCACGCTACACCAGCTATCCGACGGCGCCGCATTTCCATTCGGGGATCGATGCTGCCATTTACCGTGGCTGGTTGGAGACGCTGGAAAGCGGCGACGAAATCTCGCTGTACCTGCACATTCCTTACTGCGACAAGCTCTGCTGGTTCTGCGCCTGCCACACCAAGCAGACGCACCAATATGAGCCGGTGGCCGCTTATCTGCGCTCGCTGAATGCCGAAATCGTCACGATTGCCGGTCTGGTGAGCGGCAAGGCACATGTCCGTGCAATCCACTTCGGTGGCGGTTCGCCAACTATTCTGAGGCCCGATGATATGGTTGCTCTTGGAGCGGCCTTGCGGGACAGCTTCGACCTTCTCCCGGATGCTACGGTCAGCATCGAAATCGAAACCAACGACATGGACAAGGCGCGCCTTGATGCACTTGCTCAAATCGGCGTAACGCGGGCGAGCCTCGGCGTGCAGGATTTCGATCCGCAAGTGCAAAAAGCAATTAATCGTGAGCAGAGTTTTTTGCAGACCAAGGCAGTCGTCGACGGGGTTCGTTCGCGGGGCGTCGAATCGGTCAATCTGGACCTGCTCTACGGGCTCCCGAATCAGACACGCGAGACGATCTGTTCCACGGTGGCGCAGGCACTGACCTTGGAGCCAGACCGGATGGCCCTGTTCGGCTACGCACATGTGCCCTGGTTCAAGAAGCATCAGACGATGATCGACGAGGCATGGCTGCCGAGTCCCACTGAGCGTTTCGCCCAATCTCAACTCGCGGCGCGGGCAATTGTCGCCAAGGGATATGAGGCAATAGGACTCGATCATTTCGCGAAGCCCGACGATGCGCTGGCCATAGCGGCCCGCGCAGGGGTTTTGCATCGCAATTTTCAGGGCTACACTGAGGATCGCTGCCCGACACTGATCGGACTTGGCCCTTCGTCCATCGGTCGTTTTCGCCAAGGCTACGTGCAGAACATGGCTTCGACTGCCGGGTACGGGCGCATGGTTGCGGATGGCGGGTTGGCTGCCGTCCGCGGCGTTGCCCTTTCCGACGACGATCGCGTCCGTGGCTGGATCATCGAGCGGCTGATGTGTGATTTTGCCTTCTCGGCAGTCGACCTGGTGGAGCGGTTCGGCAAAGCCGGCGAGCAGCTCCTTCATCGCTCGAGGTCCATCGCACTCCACGATCCTGCCCGAGCGCTTGAATTCGATGGTGACAGTTTCCTCGTACGGACTGAAAGTCGCCCCTTCATTCGAACCATCGCGGCCAAGTTCGATACATATTTCAAAGGGGGAACGGCGAGGCACTCGGTGGCGGTCTGAGCAAAGCACAGTGCGCTCGCCGTTTGGTCGATCGGCGAACCAGCTGCGTTCGTTTTGACCGCTCATAGGCGACTACCGCATCAAATCGTCGACCGTGAACAATCCGAGCCCTAAGCGGCGACCGGCTTCGGCCGGATTTGAAGCAGGGCAATCAAGAGCGACAAAAACCCCTTCAGCCACCTGAGCAGGAGGGAGAAGTTGTAGCCGGCGGCGG
>NZ_RZQP01000116.1:0-19316 GCF_003998165.1 Mesorhizobium sp. M7A.F.Ca.US.007.01.2.1
ACATCAACCCGGCACGGCTGGCGCTGGCGAAAAAGCTCGGCGTCCAGCATGTCGTCGACGCGTCGAAGGAAAAGCTGCGCGACGTCATGCCGGCGCTTGGCATGACCGAGGGTTTCGATGTCGGCCTGGAAATGTCGGGCGCCGCGCCCGCCTTCCGCGACATGATCGACACCATGAACAATGGCGGCAAGATCGCCATTCTGGGCATCGCGCCGACTGGCTTCGAGATCGACTGGAACGAAGTCATCTTCAAGATGCTGCATCTCAAGGGCATCTACGGCCGCGAGATGTTCGAGACCTGGTACCAGATGATCGCCTTGGTGCAAGGCCCGCTGGATGTCAGCGGCCTGATCACGCACCGCATTGGGATCGATGATTTTCAGACGGGGTTTGATGCGATGCGCAGTGGCAGTTCGGGCAAGGTGGTGATGGACTGGTAGGCGGCGGTCGGGACTAGTCTCGAGAGGCGCGATCTACGGCATGAACTTCCGGGGCCACGCGTTTCCGATTCCTGAGGATTTCCCACTCAGGGCTGCCGTGTGTGGTTGCGCTCGTACGGGGCCGCGGAGCTCTGTCGTATGTGCAGCCGCACCATCGAGGCGGGGACTTCTCGGTGCGAAGCTGATCAGCGGTCGGGCGTCTTGGCGCGGATCAGCACGTCAGCCATGTAGAGGTCCTGGAGGGAGATACCGGAGCTGTCGAAGACAGTGATTTCGGTATCGGAGAGGCGCCCGGACACACGCTTGGCAATGACGTCGCCGATTGGTGTTACTGCAAGCACGCCGGCGTCGATCTCGTCGCGCACGTGTTGGAACTCGCCGATCTGAACGGACTGGGAAAGCAGATCACAAAACAGATGTGCGTTGGGAAATAGTTCGCTCGGCAATTCGCGCTTGCCTGGAGCATCCGACCCCATGCTGACGATATGGGTTCCGGGTCCCACCCAAGCGGCATCGAATAGCGGTTCGCGTGAGGGTGTCGCCGTGACCACGATGTCGGCCGCACGCACGGCTTCTTCGGGCAAGGCAGCACGCGCCTGCAGGCCCCATTCGCCTATCTGATCGACAAAAGCGTCGCGCCGCAGCGAAGGCGGGGCCACCACGAACACGCTTTCGATTGCGCGAATGCGTGCCAGCGCCTTCACTTCGAAGCCCGCCTGGTTGCCGGCGCCGAATATCGCCAGAACCTTGGCCTGCTTGCGCGCAAGAAGATCAGCGGCAACCGCGTCGGCTGCGGCCGTCCTGTAGGCGTTCACCTTTCCGGCCTCGATTACGGCGCGGAGCCGTCCTGTATTGTGATCGAGCAGCACGATGGTGGAGTTGTGGCGGGGAAGGCCACGTGCGGGGTTGCCCGACCAGAAGGAGCCGATTTTCACTCCGGTCAGGTCGTTTGACGACCCGGATTTGATAGAGAAGGTATTGTTCGCCTCCTTTGTGCGCCCGATCACAGCAGGAAAGACCCAGCTCTGCCTCGATGCTGCTGCCACGAGAGCCTCCCGCGCCGCCTCGAAGGCAAGTTCATGCGTGACAAGGGCGGCTGACTCTTCTTCGCTGATGTAGATCATCCAAAACCTCATGAGCATCAGGCTTCCATCGCTGGGAAGCATTGCGGCTATGTCATTGCAGAGCGTGATCACACCCATTGCGAACGGTGCGGATGTCGGCCGATCGCGGGGCAACCACGAGCTAGCGATTCCAGGTGCTAGATAGTCCTCGCCTGATTTGCGCAATTTGAGATGCCGAGGAACTGCTTAAAACGAACAATCCCGCTGAATTGAAAGGGCAAAACAGCATCGAAATCTGTCCGCCAGACGCGACTCTAAGGTGCGACTTCAATTCTGGATAAAATGACAGCGTTACACTTATGGCCATTGAGCATGACACAGACACCGTCAGCAACCCGATGGAGCTGATGAAATTGGAAACCCGTCATTTGCCGGGCGCGCTGAAGCTGTCGCAGGAGATGGGATGGCCCTATCGCCTTGAGGATTGGGAATTCGCCGCCACTGTCGGCAGGGGGCTGGTTCTCGAGCAGGCAGGGCAGGTGATTGGCACCGCCATGTCGTGGATTTACGGCAAGGCTTTTGCCACCGTCGGCATGATCATCGTTACTGGCCCTGCGCAAGGCGGTGGCAACGGTTCGCGGCTGTTTGATGGATTGCTTGAGGCGGCGCAGGGTCGCAACGTGCTGCTCACGTCCACCGAAGAGGGGCTCGCGCTCTACAAGCGCCGCGGCTTCACTACCTGGGGCACGGTGCTCCAGCACCAAGGCCTGCTGACCACTGTGGTGACGCGGGGGGCCGGTGACGGTGTGCGTCAGGCGACGATCTCCGACCTCACCGCGATCCAGGCGTTCGATGAACGGGCCACGGGCATGCCGCGGCCATCGATGGTCGCGGCACTCGCCGATGTGGGCAAGGTCGTCGTAGTCGAACGCGACGGGCGGATTGCCGGCTACGCCATCAGCAGGAGGTTCGGCCGTGGCTATGTCATCGGTCCCTGTGCGGCCGAGAGTGACCAGGATGCGCGGCTTTTGATCTTGGCGCAGCTTTCCAAGCTTCATGATCAATTCGTTCGCATCGATATCTATGCCGAAGATGGATTGGGCGACTGGCTCGTGAGTCTCGGCCTCCAGCAGGTCAGCTCGGCGACCGCCATGGTCAAGGGGCAGCGGCCTGTCTCCGAGGGCTCAGCCCATATGTACGCGCTGGCAAACCAGTCGTTCACCTAGGAAACGAGATGATGAACAAGTTGGCGGCAAACCTGGTAGCGAGCGAGACGGCAAGGACGATCGACGCCTTGATTACCCCAGCGCTGCTTTTGGATCGCGGACGGCTCGAGCGCAATATTCAACGGCTGGCTGAGCGCGCCAAGGAGCTTGGCGTGGTGCTGCGCCCGCATATGAAGACGGCCAAAAGCATCGACGTCGCCCGATACGCGTTCCCTCGCGAGCCCGGTCCGATCACGGTCTCGACCATCGCCGAGGCGGAATATTTCGCGGACCACGGCTTTCGCGACATCACTTATGCGGTTGGCATCTCGCCGGCTTCGGCCAGGCGCGCCATGGAGCTTTGTCGCCGTACCGGCGCTGATGTGAAGCTGTTGCTCGATACTGTGGAGCAGGCCGATGTCTTGGCCGACACGCGGCAAGCCACCGGCATGACGCCATCGGTCCTCATTGAACTGGACTGCGATGACCATCGCGGTGGCTTGAAGCCGGACGACCCGAGATTGCTCGACGTGGCCAGCAGGGTTGTCGCGGCCGGTGCCAAGCTCGTCGGCGTTCTCGCTCATGCAGGCGAATCCTATGGCTTGAACACGCCCGATGCACTGGTCAGGGCAGCGGAGAACGAGCATTCGGCCACCGTGCGCGCTGCTGAAATCCTGCGCGCCCATGGCCATGCCTGTCCGATCGTCAGCGTCGGCTCGACGCCAACCGCGCATTTCGCCCAGAATCTCGAGGGTGTCACGGAATTGCGCGCTGGGGTCTACATGTTCTTCGATCTCGTTCAGCACGGGGTTGGCGTCTGCGACCGCGACGATATCGCGATTTCCGTATTGGCCACTGTGGTCGGCTCCAAGCCGGAAAAGGGATGGGTGCTGGTTGATGCCGGGTGGATGGCACTTTCGCGCGACAGAGGAACCGCAAACCAGCAGATCGACCAGGGTTACGGTGTAGTCTGCGACGAGAAGGGGCGGGTTCTGGAAGATGTGATCGTGGCCCAGGCCAGTCAGGAACACGGTATTCTTGCAATGCGTGCCGGTTCTGGGAAATCCATGCCCGAACTGCCGCTCGGGTCTCGGGTCCGGATCCTGCCCAACCATGCGTGTGCGATGGCCGCGCAGCATGATTTCTACAGTGTCGTAAACGGGGACAGCCCCGGGATTGAAGCGCGTTGGGAGCGGATGCGCGGCTGGTAGGCGCGCAACTATGCCTTGGATGCCGCCCACTCAAATCAGCATTGGTGGTCAAGAAAATGAAGTCTACCTCTTACGGGCTGGATATGTCGACGCTGATGGGCAGCACCACGACTGATGTCATGGATGGGCGCCCTGACTTGAACCCCTGGAAGGATTTCAACTGGCAGGCGATCCCCGGCTATTTCGGGCGCCTCTGGTTCCTGCCGGTTCTGGGTGGCTATGACCGCATGAAGGGTCTTGTCGCGTGATGACACCCCTCGAACATCTGTCGCGCAACGGCCACCTGGACAAGTTTTTCATCGACGGTCAATGGGTCGAGCCGAGCGGCACCGCCAAGGGCGTCGTGGTGAACCCCTCCACCGAAGAGGTTGTGGCTCGGTTTCCGCTCGGAAACAGCCTTGACGTGGATGTGGCCGTTGCTGCGGCCCGCCATGCATTCGCCGCCTGGAGCCGGACCACGCCGGAATATCGTGCCGGTCTGCTCGATCGCCTGCAGGTGATGCTCGAGGCGCGGGGCGAACTGATGGCTCAATGCCTTACCCTCGAAATGGGCGCGGCGATCGGCTATGCGCGCAGCGCTCAGGTGCCGCTGGCGATCCAGCATGTTAAGGCTGCGCGTGATGTGCTGACAGCCTTTCCCTTCGTCAAGCAGCGGGGGCAAACCGCCATCACCCACGAACCGATCGGTGTCTGCGCACTGATTACGCCGTGGAACTGGCCGCTTTACCAGATCACCGCCAAGGTTTCGCCGGCGCTCGCGGCAGGCTGCACGGTCGTGTTGAAGCCGAGCGAGCTTTCTCCCCTGAACGCTCTGCTGTTCGCCGAGGCGATCGAGGAAGCCGGCTTCCCTGCCGGAGTGTTCAATCTGGTGCAAGGGGATGGCGCATGCGTGGGTGCTAGTCTGGCATCCCATCCGAATGTCGATATGATCTCCATTACTGGGTCCACCCGCGCGGGCATTGCGGTGGCCCAGGCGGCAGCGCCGACCATCAAGCGTGTCGCCCAGGAACTCGGTGGCAAGTCCCCGAACGTGATCCTGCCGGACGCCGATCTCGACCGCGCCGTTTCCCTGGGCATAGCCGCCGCCTTTCGCAATCTCGGCCAGTCATGCAGCGCTCCGACGCGCATGATCGTGCCATGCGAGCGGCTGTCCGAGATCGAGGCAATCGCCAAGAGGGTCGCGGCCCAGATCGTCGTCGGCGATCCTCTTTCGGAAGCCACCACTCACGGTGCGATCGCCAATCGTACCCAATTCGACCGAATACAAACCATGATCGACGTGGGCATTTCGGAAGGCGCCAGGCTCATCATCGGCGGACCGGGTCGTGCACACGATCTGAACGTCGGCCTCTACGTGAAGCCGACGATCTTTTCGGACGTGCGCACCCATATGCGCATTGCCCAGGAAGAAGTTTTTGGGCCGGTCCTCTGCATTATCCCCTATGACACAGTCGAAGAGGCCGTCACCATCGCCAACGACACGGTGTACGGCTTGGGGGCCCATGTGCAAGGCGAGGACTTGGAGGTCGTCAGGGACGTCGCGTCGCGCATTCGGTCCGGTCAGATTCATCTCAACTACCCGGCCTGGGATCCGCATGCCCCGTTTGGCGGTTTCAAGCAGTCCGGAAACGGACGAGAATATGGTCTTGAGGGCATGCTGGAATATCTCGAGGTCAAATCCATCCTCGGCTACTTCTAGGTGGCATCCTAGCCGTGGCGCTGAGGCCGCGGCGGAGGCCATGATGTGGCTTCGGAAAGGCCGCTACCTCAACCGACACTGCTCGGTCCCGATCAATATCGCTGAGCGAGCCGTCTCTTGAAAACCCGAAGCCAGTCGTGATCCCACCGCCAGCAGGAAATATCCAAGCGCCGCGGCAAACAGAGGCTCGCTAACCCGAAACGTCTGAGCGCGAACGAGGTTGGCTGCACCCATCAGTTCGAAGAACCGTGATTGTCGACGCCAATGCGGTCCCCTTCAGGAGCAGGATGTTCTGGCCGCCGATCGCTGGCAGGGCCACCTGAAAGCCCGCGGGAGAAGGACGGAAATCATGATCGGGTTTTGGACAGGCCAAGCGGTCGGCCGGCCTCTTGCTGTCGTTCCGGAATGGTCTGGATCGCACCTCTCCATATCTCGTCACAGTAGGCCGAGTGTTCCAAGGAAAGGATAAAAAACGCATAGAACTCGGCGCCCCGCAGAAAGGGCCAGAGCGGACCGTAGCGTATCGAAGAGAATCAGCCGCTGCCGGCTTTTGGAAGAATTGCAGCGGCGTGACGGGGCAGATACCTAAGGAAATCGGCAAGTTGTGAGATGCCTCGTGCAAAATCGCACGCGAACGTTCAGCTTCTATTCTTTTCGTTCCATCACGGAGCCGCCGACAACGGGCGGCTAGCGGTTCGCGTCAGTTAGTCAACGGCTTTCGGCTATCCAGTCCTTGACTACACCAATGAGAGAAGGGTCTCCAGACCGGTTCGGCGCCGTCAGCAAAGCACAAATCTTCTTAAGCCAAACAGCGCCCTTGATCAGAGATCATGAGAAATCATCGGGGTCGATCGGAACGGAGAAGCCGACTTTGACACGGTCCATGATCACCGTGTCGCCGCGGGCGAAGTTTTCCACGATCGCCTGCAGCGCCATTTCATTGTCGTCGATCTTGACGAACCTCGCAGAGAATGTCGGCCGCCTCGATCATCTGGTGAGCGCGCCAGCGGCGCTCACCACCAACGATCATGAATTTGCCGTCGACCGGGCGAACCGTGATGGTCTGGATAAGGCCGCGCTCGCGGATCGATTCCGCCAGCTCGCGAAGCTTCACCGGGTCGAAATGCTTGCGCGGCTGGTCGGGGTTCGGGATGAGCGGCTGAGGGGGATACGCTGGTGCGAGAAACGAAGCCGTGAGATAGAAATCTTGCCTCGGCGTGCTCGCTGCAGGTCAATTCGGCACCAAAGTTACCCACCAACAACAGCGCTCAAGGAAGCGGCAGCGGTGCATCACTCAAAGTCCGAAGGTAGGCAATGAGGTCGGCCCGCTTGTTCTCGTCCTTCAATCCCGGGAAAGACATCTCCGTGCCGGGCAACGCGAGCGCGGGATTCGAGATGAAGAGATTGAGTTCCTCAAAGCTCCAATTACCACCAGCGTCCTTCATAGCAGATGAATACTGGACATCCGCTTGTGAACCCTTCTGGCGCCCAACGATGCTCCACAGACTGACCTTTTTGGGTACCCTGACGCCCGGCGAAAGATGACAGGCCACGCAGGTGCTGTCGTATATTACTTTGCCCGATTGAGCGTTTGCTGAGGCAAGCCGTGGTGAAATCGGCGCGATGGCCGGTTTTGCGGCGCCATGACTGCGCAAATAGGCTGCGACGTCCTCGTGCCCTGCGACCTTGGCCAGATGTAGCGGGGGACTTCCATTCGATGTCAGCGCGTTAACATCTGCTCCGACTTCTACAAGATGGACGACGCATGGGAGGCAGCCATTTTCGGCAGCAACGTGCAGCGGCGTCTGCGCTTTCGTCACCCGATTTGGGTCGGCCCCGTTGTCTAGCAGCAGCTTGACGATGTCAGCATGGCCGCCCTTGTTGGCGGCGTAGAGCGGCGTTCGCTGCCAGCTGACAGGTAGGTTGACGTCTGCCCCATGCCTGATCAGCAGCGCTGCCAACTCGACATTCCCGGCTTCTGAGGCGATGTAAAGTGCCGTCACGCCGTCGATTTCGTTGACATCGAGGCCCTTGTCCAAGGCGGCAGTGACCGCTGGCAAGTCGCCATTCTTGACTAGATCACCCAATCTGCTCGCTTGCGCGGGCAGGGCCAGAAGCCAAAGGGCACACGAACCCCATAGCATCCATTTGCGTCCGGGCTTAACCATTGCATCCTCCCTGAGGCTGCTCGTCTCGACCTTACAAATTGACCTGCAATCTAACCCAAAGCAGAGTGTGAGTACACGCTAATGTACCTAGTATCGGCTTGGACGGTGGTGGTGATGCCGATGTTCCTGGCCAATGTCATTGCCTTTTCCCACCAAATTAATGGCCTGCTCTCGGCGCTTGAGCCGGAACGGGCCAGGGACAAACGGTAACTAGCTAAAATCGCAAGACGACCGAAGGACCACGTCGGCGATAGCAGCGGACGCGACGTCGACCATGGCGCCAGCAACTACGGCAAACCCCTCTCCAACCCCGCCGGCGGCGGTGCGGTTGCTCCGCACTGGTTGATCACAAGGCGGAAATACAGCGTTCCAGCCGTTGGAGTCGCGACTTGCAGGAATGAATCTTATAGCCGACCTCGGTAGCCCTCCTATGGCTTATCTTCGCCATGTAAACAAAAAGAGAACGACGCGTCGAGTATGCTCTTGACGGGAGAGGAATATGTTCCTTATTTCAGCGTGATCTGGAGCAGCAAGGGACCAAGGCTCGGCGTCAATCGCGCTGGCCGGCGAAGCTATGGCAAAGACAGCGGAAGACAATTTTCGGATCGAGGTCTGGGATCGCGAAGAGCAGGCTTTGGCGGAAACCATTTCGCGTTCTCCCGATTCAGCGGTGAGTCAGGCAGCCTGGCAAGCCGCTATCCGGCGCCGGCCAGGCATGTTGCTGATCCACTACAACAGTCGCCATGTGATGGAGAAAATCCTGACGCCGGGCGAGGTGAAGATCCCGCCGCAGACCATCATTGATGGCAGTGTCCATGCCGGCCTCGATGTGGCGCTCGGCGATCTTCGCGAATGGCATGTGTTGCGGGCATGGTGCAGATCCTGTTCGCACCATGCAACGGTAAAGCCTGCCGGGCTCATCAAGCGCTATGGAAAGGACGCTCTGTTCAGTTCGGTCGAGCGAGCGCTTTTCTGCACGAGCTGTAACAGAGGCGGGCCTGTCCGGCTTGAAATTCACAAGCTCCCACGTAATTGAGCAGAGCCGAAGGCAAGACCTGACCAATTCTTTCAGGCAAACTCGCCCCGTATCGGCCGATCCTATCGTGCCAATTAGCGGCGAGACCGTCGAGAAGAGGAAATGCGCGCGAACGATGCCGGCCGCTTCCATCCTGAATGCAAACCATGCGGACCGCCGCGGACGGGGACAGTCGGTCCCGCGTCCCGTCCTGCGGCCGGCGCTATGCTGACGCTCCTACGGCTGTCCCGTTCACCGCCCGCAGCGGGGGCGAATTTCCTCCGTCCTGCGCGCGACAATGTCCGCTGTTGCCGACGCGCGCAGGACTGCGGCTTATACGCCGTTCTTCCTTAGAGCGCCGACGGTCGCCGGCGCGTGGATGGTTGAGCATGGAACTGAATCCCAAGCAGGGTATTGAATCGAACCATGTATCTCAGTTCCGCATGTCGCCTGTAGATGGTACCCTAAGCATCGGCAAAAGGCGCACACGGCGCAGAGACTCAGAATCTGTTCCTGCATATCCGCTGCCGGGGTTTCGGCCATTCCAGCTCTGCACATTGACAGACCACATACCGGTGGGCGGGGATTGGCTCTTCGAGATGAAGTTCGACGGCTATCGTGCCCAGGCCGCCATCTCCGGCTCGAATGTCGTCGTCTATACCCGCAATGGCCACGACTGGACCCGGCAGTTCAAGGTGATCCTGCCGCCACTTCAGAGACTGACCAAGGGCTCGGTACTGATCGATGGTGAAATCGTCTCCATCGACAGCCAGGGCCGCACGAACTTCTCCATGCTGAAAACCGGCATTGCCGCGGGTCTGCCGCTCAAATTCTACGCCTTCGACCTGCTTGAATTGGATGGCCAAGATCTGTCGAACCAGCCGCTCCTTGAGCGCAAGGAGCGGCTGGAGTCCCTGCTGGGTGCTCGCCGCCCTGACGACTCCCTGCAATTCTCCAGCCACATCGTCGACCAGGGCAAAATGGTGTTCGACGCCATGTGCGAGGGCGGCCACGAAGGTGTTATCGCCAAACGCGCCGACAGCTCCTACGTCGGCGACCGCAATGGGAGTTGGCGCAAAATCAAGTGCACGAAGCGACAGGAATTCGTTGTCGGCGGCTATCGGCCAAGCGACACAGGACATGGCATGGCCTCGCTGATCCTCGGCACTTACGACGATGGCAAGCTCATCTATCGCGGCCGCGTCGGCACCGGGTTCACCGCAGCTATGCGCAAGGACATCCTCGCGAAGCTCGAGAAACGCCATATTGAGAAACCGGCTTTCGCATCCGTTCCGAGAGAAATTGCCCGCCGTGCTCGGTGGGTGAGGCCCGAGCTTGTCGCCGAAGTCACCTATGCCGAAGTGACACCGGACGGCAGCTTGCGACATCCAAGCTTTGAGGGCATGCGCGAAGACAAGCCAGCCGACCAGGTCGTGATGGAAATGACGAAAACGGCGGCAACTCTTGGCCCCGCTAATCTCGATCCGCGAATCGGCAAGGAGATCGCTGCTGCTGTCGGCGTCCAGCTGACGCATCCCGACAAGGTCATGTATCCGGGGACCAAGGTGACCAAGGCCACGCTCGCCGCCTACTACGCCGTGGTCGCCGAGAAGATGCTGCCGCACATCCAGGATCGGCCGCTGTCGCTGGTGCGCGATACCGACGGCGACCTTCAGCAGACCTTTTTTCAGAAGCACAGACTGCCAGGCATGCCCAAGGCCATCCATGACGGCCAGTTGGGGAAGATGTCCGGGAAGGAAAGCCGCATCTTGTGGGTCGATGACCTGGCTGGGCTGATCGCAGGCGTCCAGATGAACGTGCTCGAATTCCACATCTGGGGAAGCCGTCGCCAGCAGCCGGATCTGCCGCACCGCATGATCTTCGACATCGATCCGGACGAGGGCCTTGGATTCACGGCCGTCAAGCAGGCAGCCCTCGACATTCGGGGCATTCTGGAAGCGCTTGGACTGCAGTCGTGGCCGTTGCTGTCCGGCGGCAAGGGCGTTCATGTGGTCGTGCCGCTCGTCCCGGAGGCAAACTGGGACGAGGTCAAGAGCTTCTGCCAAGACTTCGCCGAACTACTGGCCCGTACAGATCCGTCGCGTTTCGTCGCCAACATGAGCAAGGCGAAGCGCAAGGGCCGGATGTTTCTCGATTACCTGCGCAACGGCCAGGGCTCCACTGCAATCTGTCCCTGGTCGACTCGGGCACGCGCGGGGGCGTCGTGCGCGGTGCCCGTCAGTTGGGAGGAGTTGCCCACCTGCGAAAGCGCCAACGGTTTCGATGTTTTCGCCGCCGCCGCGCGGGCTCAGTTGCCCGAAGCCTGGGAGGGCTATTTCGACGTCGAACAAACGCTTACCGACCGCATCCGACACGCAGTCCGGGAACAATAACCATACCAGAGGGTCGCCGACATTTGCCGATTTGGCGCGGACCGCCTGTGCCCAAATTCGAGAGCGTCCTCCCTTTGCGGGAGGCCCTCGCAAAGCCGTCTAGAGTGAGAGTACGGACCGGTTGCCGAGACGGGTTGAGAGCTGGAGGAGGGCCTCCGGCGCCCGTCGCGGAGAACCGCGATGTCCAGACATTACGCTCGCGCCGGCGCCGACCGGGCAAGCCTCTATGACGATATCACCAACAAGATCATCGCCGAGCTGGAGGGTGGGCGCTTTCCCTGGGTGCAGCCTTGGGGCACAACGGCGACGAAAGCTCCTCTCGCTATGCCGGCCAACGCCGCGACCGGCCGCGCCTATTCCGGGATCAATGTGCTAATCCTGTGGGGTGCGGTCATCGAGCATGGCTTTCCCGTCCAGAGCTGGCTAACCTTTCGCCAGGCGCTATCGCTGGGCGGCCATGTCCGCAAGGGCGAACACGGGACCACTGTCGTCTATGCCGATCGCTTCATCCCTGACGACGAGAAGAATCGCGCGCGGGAAACCGGCGAGGCGGCACATGCCATACCTTTCCTGAAGCGCTTCATCGTGTTCAACGTGGCGCAATGTGAAAATCTGCCTGACGATCTGGCCGTGGCTCCGCCTGCACCAGAGCCTGGACTGATCGAGCCGGCCGTCGACGCGCTGATCAAGGCGACCGGGATCGATTTCCGCATCGGTGGCGATCGCGCCTATTATGCTCCGGCGCATGACTATGTTCGGGTGCCGCCGCCGCAGGCCTATTTCGAGACCATCGACTGGCACCGCACCGCCCTGCACGAGCTCGGGCATGCTACCGGCCATGCCTCCCGCGTCGGCCGTGACCTCAGCGGCGCCTTGGGCACCAAGAAATATGCTTTCGAGGAACTGGTCGCCGAGATGAACGCAGCCTTTTGCTGCGCCTCGCTTGGCATCGTGCCGACCGTGCGCCACGCCGACTACCTGGCCTCCTGGCTTCAGGTTCTTCGCGAAGACAACCGCGCCATCGTGCGTGCCGCCTCCCAGGCCAGCAGGGCGGCTGACTGGCTGCTCTCCTTCCTGCCGCAACCTGACGGGGCATCCAGGACATCGACAGGAGGGCGGCGTGATCCTCCTCACGTGCCTCGGATCTTCCGTGTGCGGCGCGGTCCGTAGAGTGAGAGGGCTGCGCCGGTCTTTGTGACGGGTTTGGAGGTCGAGAGAGTCTCGGCCGCCCGTCGCGGAGATAATCAAGATGGCTACCGTCAAGCAGAAGATCACCCTCAACGCTTCGCGCGACATCCCGTTCAACAAGCTGATGCTGAGCCAGTCCAACGTCCGGCGCATCAAGCGCGGGGAAACGATCGAGGACCTCGCCGCCTCGATTGGACGGCGCGGCCTGCTCCAGAGTCTCAACGTCCGGCCAGTGTTGGATGGTGAGGGCAACGAGACCGGCATGTTTGAGGTGCCGGCTGGTGGCCGCCGCTATCGCGCCCTTGAGCTGCTGATCAAGCGGAAGCGCATGGTCAAAACCGAGCCTGTGCCTTGCGTCGTCACCAACGCCGATAGCGAGGTGCCGATCGAGGAGGATTCGCTGGCCGAGAACTTCCAGCGTGAGGATCTCCATCCTCTCGACATGTTCCGTGCCTTCCAGACCCTGCACGATCAGGGCGCGAGCCACGAGGAGATTGCGGCACGCTTCTTCGTGTCCGCGACCTTTGTCCAGCAACGCCTGCGGCTCGCGAAGGTCTCGCCCAAGCTGCACGATATCTACGGGCAGGACGGGATGAAGCTCGATCAGCTCATGGCCTTCACCGTGGCCGACGATCACGCCCGTCAGGAACAGGTCTGGGAGGCGCTCGAACATTCGTGGTCGAAGGAGCCGCATCAAATCCGGCGCATGCTGACCGAAACCACGGTTCGGGCAAGCGATCGTCGAGCGCTGTTCGTCGGTGTAGAGGCCTATGTCGCAGCCGGCGGGATAGTGCTGCGTGACCTGTTCGAGGCCGACAATGGCGGCTGGCTGCAGGACCCTGTGCTGCTCGACCGCCTGGTTCGCGACAAGCTGAAATCGGTCGCAGATGAGATCGCCGCCGAAGGCTGGAAGTGGATCGTGGTCGATATCGATCTGCCCTATGGCCACAATCACGGCCTGAGGGCGCTCGCCGGCACGCCCACCGATCTGACCGAAGCGGAGTGGGCACAACGTGAAGCGCTGCGCAAGGAATACGATCGGCTGGAAGCCGAGTATTGCGAAGCCGACGAACTCCCCGACGATGTCGATCAGCGCCTCGGCGAGATCGAGTCCGCGCTCGAGGCCTTCGAGAGCCGGCCGATGAACTACGATGCGACCGAGATCGCTCGCGCCGGCGTGTTCATCAGCATCAATCATAATGGCGATCTCGTCATTGATCGGGGCCATGTGCGCCCCGAGGATGAAGCCATACAGACGGTCGGGGGCGACTCCGCCGAGTCCGGCGGCACCACCGGGAGCGAGGATAGCAGCGACGAACTTTCGGCTCGCCGCGCAACCATCACCATCGGTACTCAGGCTTCCGAGCCCGAGGAGGATGAGGGCGACACCATTAAGCCACTGCCCGAGCGCCTGGTGACCGAACTCACCGCTCATCGCACCTTGGCGCTGCGCAATGCCGTGGCCGAGAACCAGCATGTGGCCATCACAGCACTCTTGCATCGGCTCGTCCTCGACACATTCGATCAGCGTTCCGCGACCGGCTGCGTCGAGGCGTTTGTCCGGCATATCCACCTGCCTGCGCAGGACACCGACCTCAAAGACAGCCCGGCGGCCAAGGCGGTCGATGAGCGCCATGCGGCATGGAAGGGCGACATCCCGCTTAGTGACGACCAGACTCTGTGGGTCTGGCTTGACAGTCTCGATGAAGCCAGTCGGCAGGCGCTGCTAGCGCACTGCGTCAGCTATGGCATCAACGCCCTGTTCGAACGGGCCAACCCCTATGGCAGCGGCGTCTCCCAGCACGGGCTGGATCAGCGGCTGCGCGAGGCCGATCGGCTTTCTCTTGCCACGGGGCTCGACATGGTGGCTGCGGGTTGGCGCCCAACGGTCGCAAACTATCTCGGCCGGGTCACCAAGTCCCGGATCCTCGAAGCCGTGCGTGAGGGCGCTGGCGAGCAGGCGGCCCAGCTCATCGATCATCTCAAGAAGGGTGACATGGCCAAGGAGGCCGAACGCCTCCTGGCCGATAGTGGCTGGCTGCCTGAACCACTCCGTCTGACCACTCAGGACGCACCGGCCATGCAGCCGGACGAGGGCGAGGAGGGTGACTTGCCCGAATTCCTCGCCGGCGATGATGAAGACGACTCGGTGGCAGCCGATGAGGTCACCGCTCACGCGGTCGCAGCCGAATAGCACCTATCGACAGCGCGGCTCCGGTCGCGACGTTCCCCTTCACCTCACGGCCCGGCTCCCAGCCGGGCCATTTTCGTTTCAGGAGATATGTCCATGTCAGCCCACATAATCTACGACAACGCCCCGCTCGGTTCGCTCATCCGCTATTCGGACGGTGCGCCGAAGCCGCCAGCGCGCTTCACCCGCAAGCTCGCGGACTGGGAGCGCCGCACCGGTCTCGGCCGGCTGGTCCGCAAGTCACCCCCGCGCGACCATCCGACCTACAGCGCTCCTGCCTCAATTACGCTCAACGAAGGGAATTTTTCCTCCGGCGGCATCATGCTCGTGACCACTATGTGCATCCACTCGCTCGATAGCGCGCTCAGCTTCGAGATCGTCGAGCGGCCCGCGATCGGCATGGTCCGGGTCCTGCATCAGATCGCCGACCACGACGAGTTGCTGCACCTCGCCGAGAGCCGCGATGCGGCCGAACTCTGGACGGCCAAGACCGGATACCGCAATGCGCGTCTTGAAGACATCACCGCCGACGAGGTCGGCGCCGATGTGGTCGAAGGGCGGGCGGCGGCCTGACTCGCGCGGCGTCACACCGCACACCCAAAGCGTCGATCCTTCCACCATCGTGGCCCGGATTCGGACGAGTGCCGGGTGCTTTTCAGGATCAGCACTACGACCGCAACGGTTTCCTGCGGAAATCGAAGCCTGACGGAGGAACATGATTGAGATCGGTTGATAAACCGGCAAGCGCTCCACCTCATGGCGGGGCGCTTGTTTTTTGGCTTCGGCCGGCGCCTGAGAGGGAGAGGTAGGCCGGGATGGGTTTGAATCCGCGCGGTCCAGAGAGAGCGCCGCGCGGCTCGATCCTGTCCCCGCTCTCCCGAGGTTCAAATCATGACCATGATCTCGCCCGCCGTCGCGGCTCCCGCTGCCGCGTCGATCCCACTAGCCCAAGCCGGTGCGGCCGCAAGCATCTTCGCTGCGGCCGGCCTTTTACTTCCCCATCTCGAACGCGGCGAGCGCATCGACGCGCCAAAACTGCGCGCGGCGATGGAAGCCGCGTTCGGGGCTTCCGATGCAGCCGGCGCCTGGGACTGGAAGCAGGCGTACGATGGTTGCGAAGGCGCGACGGTCCTGTTCCTTCGCAAATATGGAAAGGCGCTGTTCCGCAAAGCCGCGTCTCCGGCTCTCCGGCTTTCCGCCTTGTCGAAGATGGCCCGGCTCATGCCAACGCACACCCGCCGATCCGAAGAGGCGCAGACCTTCCAGCAGTTCTCGACTCCCATCCCGCTCGGCCTGGTCGCGGCCACAGCCGCCGCGATTACGCCGGCCGACCGAGTGCTGGAGCCTTCCGCCGGCACCGGGCTGCTGGCCATCCTGGCCGAGATCGCGGGCGCCTCGCTCGTCCTCAATGAGCTTTCCGAGACGCGCGCGGCACTTCTCTCCTTCCTCTTTCCGGCCGTCTCCGCCAGCCGCTTCGACGCCGCCCAGATCGACGACCATTTCGATCCCGGCGCCGTGCCGAGCGTGGTGCTGATGAACCCGCCCTTTTCGGTCATGACCAATGTCGAGGGCCGCATGGCCGACGCGGCCTGGCGGCACATCGCCTCGGCGCTGGCGCGCCTTGCGCCTGGCGGGCGGCTGGTGACGATCACCGGTGCGAACTTCGCGCCCAACCATCCGGCCTGGACCGCCGCCTTCACGCGCCTGCAGGAACGTGGGCGCGTCGTCTTCTCCGCCGCCATCGACGGCTCGGCCTACGCCAAGCGTGGCACGACCTTTCCGACACGCCTCACCGTCATCGACAAGCTCCCGGCGGACGATCCCACCGTCTTCGCGGATGCTCCCGGCATCGCTCCGGATGCGGCGACGATCCTCGCGTGGATTGAGGAGCGCCTTCCCGCGCGGCCGCCGGTCGTAATGGCCCCCGTTTCCAGCACGGCATCGGCGGTCGCCGCGCCCCAAACCGTGCACGGCTATCTCACACGCTCGGCGAGAACCATGCCACGCATGTCGATCGCCGAACCGGAAGCCATCGACCTCGCCTATGAGGCCGTCGACTGGCAGGCGGCCGAGGACGGCCAGATCAGCGACGCCATCTATGAAGCCTACGGGCTTCAGGCGATCCGCATTCCCGGCTCCCGGGCTCACCCCACCCAGCTCGTTCAATCGGCAGCCATGGCCTCGGTGGCACCGCCCAAGCCGAGCTATCGGCCGCGCCTGCCGCGGAACGTGTTCGACCTGCTGTCGGATGCGCAACTCGAGACCGTCATCTATGCCGGCGAGGCCCACACCGAATATCTCGCTGGCGCCTGGACCCTCGATGACACTTTCGACGTGGTGACCGCCGCAGCCGACGACGCAGCAGGTGCCGTTCGCTTCAGGCAAGGCTTCATGATTGGCGACGGCACCGGTGTAGGCAAGGGCCGCGAGTCCGCCGCAGTAATCCTCGACAATTGGATGCATGGCCGTCGTAGGGCGGTCTGGATCTCGAAGTCCAACAAGCTCATCGAGGATGCGCAGCGCGACTGGTCGGCGCTCGGCATGGAGCGCCTGCTGATCACGCCGCTTTCGCGTTTCCCGCAGGGCAAGCCGATCGTGCTGCCGGAAGGCGTCCTGTTCACCACCTATGCCACGCTACGCTCCGACGATCGCGGCGAGAAGGTTTCGCGGGCCAAACAAATCGTCGAATGGTTGGGTCCGGATTTCGATGGGGTCATCATTTTCGACGAGGCGCACGCCATGCAAAACACCGGCGGCGGCAAGGGCGAACGCGGCGACGCCGCCCCCTCCCTGAGGCTACAGCACGCCCTCCCGAATGCCCGCATCGTCTATGTGTCGGCGACTGGCGCCACCATCGTGCACAATCTCGCCTATGCCCAGCGGCTCGGCCTCTGGGGCGGCGAGCATTTTCCATTCTCGACCCGCGCCGAGTTCGTCGAGGCGATCGAGGCCGACGGCGTCGCGGCGATGGAGGTGCTGGCACGCGACCTCAGGGCACTCGGCCTCTATACGGCCCGCTCGCTTTCCTTCAACGGCGTCGAATACGAGCTGATCGAGCATGAGCTGACGCCGGAACAGATCCGCATCTATGATGCCTATGCCGACGCCTTCGGCATCATTCATAACAATCTCGATGCGGCCATGCAGGCGGCCAACATCACCGGCAGCACCGGCACGCTCAATGCCCAGGCCAAGTCGGCCGCGCGCAGCGCCTTTGAAAGCGCCAAGCAGCGCTTCTTCGGTCATTTGTTGACCAGCATGAAGACGCCGACCCTGATCCGCTCCGTCACCCGCGATCTGGAGGAGGGCCATGCGGCCGTTGTCCAGATCGTCTCGACGGGCGAGGCACTGATGGAACGGCGGCTGGCCGAGCTGCCGACTGAGGAATGGAACGACGTCCGAGTCGACATCACGCCGCGCGAATACGTCCTCGACTATCTCGCCCATTCCTTCCCGGTGCAGCTCTACGAGCCCTTCACCGACTCAGAAGGCAATCTGTCGTCGCGCCCGGTCTACCGAGAAGGCCAGCCCGTCGAGAGCCGCGAGGCGGTCGCCCGGAGCGACGAGCTGATCGCCAAACTCGCCAGCTTGACGCCTGTCCCCGGCTCGCTCGACCAGATCATCCGGCATTTCGGGGTGGACATCGTGGCTGAGGTCACCGGCCGGTCGCGCCGCATTGTCCGCAAGGGCGAGCGCCTTGTCGTTGAAAACCGTGCCGCGTCAGCCAACCTCGCCGAGACGCGGGCCTTCATGGATGACCAGAAGCGCGTTCTGGCTTTTTCGGACGCGGGCGGGACGGGGAGGAGCTACCACGCCGAACTCTCGGCCCGGAACACGCGGCTGCGTGTGCACTATCTGCTCGAAGCCGGCTGGAAGGCCGACACCGCCATTCAGGGCCTGGGACGCACGCATCGCACTAATCAGGCGCAGCCGCCGCTCTTCCGTCCGATCTCGACCAATGTGAAGGCGGAAAAGCGCTTCCTCTCGACGATCGCGCGGCGCCTCGACACGCTGGGCGCAATCACGCGCGGCCAGCGCCAGAGCGGCGGCCAGGGCCTTTTCCGGCCAGAGGACAATCTCGAAAGCCACTATGCCCGCGATGCGCTACGGCAGCTCTGTCTGCTGATCGTACGCGGCAAGGTCGAGGGCTGTTCGCTTGAGCGTTTCGAGGCGGCGACCGGTCTCAAGCTTATGGATGCCAATGGCATCAAGGACGAATTGCCGCCGATCACCACCTTCCTCAATCGCCTGCTCGCACTGACCATTGCGCTGCAGGGCGTGCTGTTCGGTGCCTTCGAGCAACTGCTGGCGGCGCGCGTCGAGGGCGCGATCGCGTCAGGCACCTACGACGCCGGGCTGGAGACGCTGCAGGCCGAAAACTTCGTCGTCACCGATCGGCAGGTGATCTACACCCATCCGCGCACCGGCGCCGAAAGCCGCCTGCTCACGATCACCGAACGCAAGCGCAATCGGCCCGTCACGCTCAATGCGGCGCTGGATCGTCTCCGCGATCCGCGTGCCGTACTGCTCATCAACGAGCAATCGGGCCGCGCCGCCGTGCAGATACCGACCCCCAGCGTCATGCTCGACGATGGCGAGGTCGAGCGACGTGTCCGCCTGATCCGGCCGATGGAAGGCCAGAACATGCCGCTCAAGGCCATGGGCGAAACACGCTGGGTCGAGGCCGATCGCGAGGCTTTCTCAACTGCCTGGGCGGCCGAAATCGCCGCGGTGCCGGAGTT
>NZ_RZQP01000117.1:0-19196 GCF_003998165.1 Mesorhizobium sp. M7A.F.Ca.US.007.01.2.1
GGTCATACCGGTGGCCGGCATGCGCTCGTCGCCGCATCTCGATTTCGCCGGAGAGGTGAGGGCGGCGACGAAATTCCCGACCTTCCACGCGGCGCGCATATCCGACGTGGCCACCGCACGCCACGCCATTGCCACCGGCAAGCTCGACATGGTCGGCATGACCCGCGCCCATATCGCCGATCCGCACATCATCAAAAAGGTGATGGAGGGCCGCGAGCATGAGATCCGCCCGTGCGTGGGCGCCACCTATTGTCTCGACCGCATTTATGAGGGCGGCGAAGCGCTTTGCGTCCACAATGCCGCGACTGGCCGCGAGGCCGAAATCCCGCATATCATCGTCAAGACCGAAGGACCGAAGCAGAAAATCGTGGTCATCGGAGCCGGCGCCGGCGGGCTGGAGGTTGCGCGGGTCGCAGCCGAGCGCGGCCACAAGGTGACGGTGCTTGAAGCATCGAGCCAGGCCGGCGGCCAAATTCGACTGGCGACGCAGAATCCGCGCCGCAAGGAGCTGATCGGTATCATCGACTGGCGGCTGGCTGAACTCGCCCGGCTCGGCGTCGAGATCCGCTACGACACCTGGGCGGAGAAGGACGATGTTCTGGCGCTGTCACCCGACGTGGTGGTGGTCGCCACCGGCGGCCTGCCGCAGAACCCGCCGCTGACGGCCGGCGACAATCTTGTCACCTCAAGCTGGGACATCATGGCCGGCAGCGTCAAGCCGGCCGAAAATGTACTGCTCTATGACGACAATGGCGGCCATCAGGGCATGGGCGCCGCCGAACTGATCGCCAATGCCGGCTCGAAACTCGAACTTGTCTCGCCCGAACGTTTCTTTGCCCCGGAAATGGGCGGCATGAACCATGTGCCGTACATGCGCGCCTTTCAGGAAAAGGGCGTCATCATCACCATCAACACGCGGCTGCGTTCGGTGCGCCGCGAGGGCAACCAACTGGTCGCCGAACTGGCATCGGATTTCGCCGATGGCTGGCGCGGCGAGCGCAGGGTCGACCAGGTGGTGGTCGAGCACGGTACGTTGCCGCTCGATGATCTCTATCTCTCGCTGAAGCCGCTGTCGAAGAACGGCGGTGCGGTCGACTACGAACGGCTGGTGAGCGGCGGCGACATCTTCCCCAAGCGCAATCCAGAAGGCGGCTTTGTACTGTTCCGCATCGGCGACGCGGTCGCCTCGCGCAACATCCATGCCGCCATCTACGACGGCATCAGGTTCGGCTTGCGGATCTGAAATTGGGCGTTGCGAGGATCGGTGGCGCGCGGCCGGACCTGCGTACGAGAGCCCATGTACTTCGGTCTGGCCGCGCGCCCGCACGTCATTGGCTCGTCGCCAGACAACGCACGATTCTGTGAGGGTGTGCCGCGTGGCGGCGTTCAAAACATTCTGGCGGTGGCCATGCACAGCACTGTCAGCACCAACAGCCCCCCGGCAATGCGCTCGCCTCTTGTCATCTTCGCGCGCAACTGCCTTTCCGTTGCCGCATCGGCACCGGCAAGCTGCCTGCTGGCTGAGCCCACCAGCGCGCCTTGCACGCCGGCGGCGATCAGGGCCGCCACGATGCCCAGCGCCAGCACCTTCTCCATCGAGCCGAAAACACCCTCGTGAAAGAAATACCAGAGCAGTATGCCGGTCAGGAAAACCAGGCCGGCAGCGCCCATTTGCGGCCGGAAGAACCGTTCCGCCCGGATGTCCGGGTCACGGCCGACCGCGATGGTCGTGCCCGCCCAGAATACGCCTGCCATGACATGAAGACCGATAACGACGATGTAGACATACTGCATGACCGGATTTCCTCTTTAGCCTGCCATCTCTAGATAATTAGATATCGAATGGTTAGATGTCAATATATAAGTCGTGCCAGTTCCATCCGTGCATGACACCGTCTAGGGTCCTGCAATGACACCCTTTGACCGCCCGCCAGTCGGCATGAATCTCGGACGAACCGCCAAGCTGGTTGCCCAGGCCTTCGATGCTGCCCTGGTCGAGGCTGGAGGTACATTGCCGATCTGGCTCACGCTGCTATCGGTCAAGTCGAGCAACCTTGCCAACCAGCGCGAGCTTGCCGGCATGATCGGTATCCAGGGCGCGACGCTGACCCATCATCTCAACGCCATGGAGGCGCAGGGCCTGCTGATGCGCCGCCGCGACCCCGTCAACCGCCGGGTTCATCTGGTCGAATTGACCGAGGCCGGAGAAGCGATGTTCGAGACACTGCGAAAGGCCGCGCTCGTCTTCGACAAGCGGCTGCGAGTGGGATTGACCGACGAGCGTCTGGCGGAGTTCGCGCAGGTGCTGGCTGTGTTGCGGGGCAATGTCGGGGGATAGAACCCGACGGACCAAGAATTTCCTTGGACTGGACTTCCCTCATCACATTTGTAACGTTCCATTGTCCGGCTGATCCTGGTGGGGAGAGGTCAGGCTCAACTCTTCTGCAAAATCTGTGCAAGAATACCGAAGCCGCTGGCTTCGGCAGCGAGAAGTCGCCGGAAAACCTAACAACGTTCGGGGGGACAAGTTGACCAAAGAAGATCTGTTCGTTCCGCGCCAGACCAACACGGCGCTTTACATCCAGCTATACGAGGCTGGATATCCGCTTGCCGATATCGCCCGGGTGCAGAAGGCGTATCGTGTGTGTTGCGCGATGTTCAACGGCCGTTATCGCAAGACGGGACGGCCTTTCATCTGCCATGCGGTGGGAGCTGCGTCGTCGGTCGCGCATTTCGACAAAAGCGTCGATCTTGTCCTCGCTGCTATGTTTCACGCCGCCTATGACGGAGGCCAGTATCCGGACGGCAAATCCAGCAGGCGAACCGATGCTCACCGCAAGTGGCTGGAGCAAAAAATTGGTCCTCGCGTCGAGGGTCTTGTCGCTCGCGTGGTCGGACTGAAATTCGACACGGGAGATCCCGAGCGCATTGTGGACAAAGGTGTGCCGACCGGCGACGAGGACATTCTGTTCCTGGCGCTTGCCCATGAGGTCGATGACCTGGCGGACGGCGGACTGGCGTTTGCGCCCAAATACGGCCAGTCGATTCGTTCGAGGGTTGCTGCCTGCGCCACTCTGGCCAGGAATCTGGGCCGCGAAAATCTTGCCGCCACCATCGAAGGTTACGGCGCCCGCTACGAGACGATGGCGTGGGCTGCTCCCCTCCAGGAGACGAAGCTGGTGGGCTTTCAGATGACGCCTAATTTGCGCACATACATCAAATTGCGTCGGCACAAGCTGCGCGGGGAATCGATCGAGGTGCTTTGACGCCTTGCCGGCCATGCGACAGCATCGGGTACCGATGCACATCCGCTGAAGAACTTGCCGTCCTCACCGGTTCAGTCGTCGTAGCCCTGGATTGCCCCAAAGGCGTAACGGCGCAGCTTCAGCGCGGCGATCAAATTGGTCAGTTTCGTCTTGCCGTCGAAGCCGTCCTGAAACATCTCGTCATGCATCAGCAAGATCAGCTTGCCGGGCTTGACGAAGCGGCCATAGCCGAACAGATGATCGATCTCGCTGACCAGATGGTCGACGCTCTGCACCGGCTCGCCGTTGTCCTTGTGCACCCATTCATGGTCCCAGCCGTAGAGATAGAAGCCTGAGGCCGCGACAAATTCGTAGTCGGGCTCTTCATGCCCCTCCTGGGCGAGGCCAAGCGAAGTGTCGTTCTTCGACATGGAGGGCAGCCTGAACACGTCGCGCCCCGGCAGCCTTGCATGCACCACGGGCTTCAAGCCGAGCACCGCGTTTGCCCGTACCATGTCGGCGACGACACCCTCGGTGTCGCCGTAGAAATGCCGGTAGTGATTGTAGGCATGGCTGTAGCTGTGGTTGCCGAGCGTCACCAGAGGAAGCTGCTTGGCGCGCTGGACGAGCGCTCTGTTGGCAGCGCTCGCCTGTGCATGCATGCCGACCATGAATAGGGTTGCAGGAACCTGCTCGGCCTCCAGCACGTCGAGGATGTTGCTTGTGCCGTTCAGCGGCCCATCGTCGAAGGTAAGATAGATGGTGCGATCGGCGCCCTGGGCGGGGGCCGCAAAGATCAGCAGTGCCGCAAGGGCAAACCGAAACGGTGTCATCAGCCCCGATATCCCTGTTGCGATCACGACAAGGCGGCCATCTTCACACGCGGTTGTCAAGGCAGCCCGGCCGTACCTATGCCAGGCTTCCTTGCAGCACCGTCAGCTTGGCCTTCTTCGGCATGCGAGCGGTCAGCCATTCCAGCGCCTTGTCGTGCGGCATCGGGAAGGCGATGGAGTAGCCCTGCACCTGGTCGCAGCCGATCGCCATCAGCGAATCGAGCTCGGCCTCGGTTTCGGCACCCTCCGCGACGATCGAGATGCCGAGGCCACGCGCCAGCTCGGTGATGGCGCGCACGATCTTCGAGTTGTCGCCATTCTCATGGATGTTCTGAACGAAGCGGCGATCGATCTTCAGCCGGTCGATCTCGTTCGGGTTGACATGGCTGAGCGAAGCATAGCCGGTGCCGAAATCATCGAGTTCGAGATGGACGCCGGCTGCCCTGATGTGGCGCAGCTTGGCGGCGATGCCTGTCTTTTCGTCGTCGAGGATGACGGATTCGACGATCTCCAGCGACAGTTTTTGCGGCGGCAGCCCAGCCTTTTCCAGCGTCTCGAACAAGAACGCATCGAAATCGTGCTCGCGCAGCTCGGTGCCGGAAACATTGACGGCAAGCCGTCCGAAGGCAATGCCGGCGCGATTCCATTTGGCCGCCTCGTTGATCGCCTTGGTGATGACGATGCGGCCGATCTCGGGCATGAAGCCGCATTTCTCGGCGACCGGGATGAATTCGCCGGGCGGGATCATGCCGCGCTCCGCATGGTTCCAGCGCACCAGCGCCTCGATGCCGCTGATCGTGCCGTTGGTCAGCGAGACCTGCGGCTGGAAATAGACCTGGAACGCCCGCTCCGCGATGGCGACCTTGATGTCGTGCTCGAGCTGCTTGCGATAATCGAGTTCGCGGCGCAGTTCCTCGGAGAAGAAGGAGAAGTTGCCACCGCCAAGCTTCTTGGCGGAATAAAGCGCCAGGTCGGCATGGACCAGCAAATCCCCAGCATTGTCGGCGTCGATCGGATAGACCGCGATGCCGGCGCTGGCGCCTGGGAGAATGGTCGTGCCCTGGAAGACGATCGGCTCGTTGATGTGCGCCAGGATGCGCCGCGCCAGCATGTTGATGTCTTCGGTGCCGCCGGCGCCGCCGAGGATCATGACGAACTCGTCGCCGCCCAGGCGCACGCACAGATCCGACGCCCGGCAGGAATCGCGCATGCGCTGTGCCGTGACGACCAGCACATAGTCGCCGGCGGCGTGGCCGAGCGTATCGTTGATCTGCTTGAATCGGTCGAGATCGAGCTGGACGACGGCAAGGCGTTCGCGACGCCGGTGCGTGCCCTTGATCAGCGTGTCGAAATGATCGGTCAGGAACGTGCGGTTGTGCAGGCCGGTGAGGCCGTCATGAACCGCGATGAAGGCCATGGAATTGCGCGCGTCGATCAGTTCATGCGTCTTGCGCAGGATGGCGTTCGACATCGGCCTGAAGATGAAGAGCGCCACCAGTATGATGACGCCGATTGTGGCGTAGAACAGCGTGCGATGGAGAGCGAGCAGCCTCTCGGAGCGGTCGTCGGCGTCGGCAGTGATGCGCTGGCCGAGCGCGGCATAACCCGACAAGGTCGCATTGGCGACTGAGGCGTCGAGATTGACGCGTTCGCCGCCGCCCTTGTAACCGCCATTGCCGCTGAATTGCGATTCATAGGCAGAGATCAGGCGGTCGCCATTGGCGATCAGCCCGACCGAGAAATAGTCGAGGTGGAAGGGCTTGGCGAAGAGGACGCTTTCGATCGACTTCGGGTCGAGCTTGGCCGGCGATTGCGGATCGGCTCCTGTCTGATGGAGCAGCAGGTCGTAGTTGGTCTCGAACTCCGCCGTTGCCTGCTTGAGCGCGCTGACCAGCGCCGGTTGCTTGTCGCGTGAACCGGCACCCGTTGCACTGGCAAGGAAGACGATGCGCTGCGACAGCGTCTTTTGTGTGCTGACGATGTCGAGCAAGGTGTGATTGTGCTGTTGGGTGGCCATCATCTGCTGCAGCAGGATGAAGGAGGCGATCACCATGGCCGCAATGATCAGCAGGGCTAGCCAATAGCCAGCCTTGATCAGCAGTATGAGCTTGCCTGAAACGGTTTGCACCGGCTGCTGCGACATTTTCGGGGGCGGCCCTCTCGCCTAAGGATTCTTGCCTAGGGATTCTTGTATGAGCACCATTGAACTGCAAACGTTAACAGGACCGGAAATCGACGGCTGTCCGGCAAGGGGCGGCCGTGGAAAGATCGCGGAATGGTTATCGGCTCGTTTAGCACCGTACCGGCATTTGAGCGGACATCGGCCAGAACCTTTGTCGTGGTGTCGTTCCTCGGCCGCGTGATGATCGACATCGGGGCCGCATCGTGCTGCTTGCCACCGATCCGGTCGTTTTTGCGATGGATTTTTCGCGCGGACGAGACGACAGTCGGCCCACATCAAACGAGGCTAGGTCATGACCGCAGCATTCCTCTCCCACATCGACAGCGAGCTCGCGGGGCTCAAATCGGCAGGCCTCTACAAGTCGGAGCGGGTGATCACTTCGACGCAGTCGGCCGAGATCGAGGTCGGCGGCGACAAGGTGTTGAATTTCTGTGCCAACAACTATCTCGGCCTCGCCGATAGCGCCGATTTGCGCAATGCTGCCAAGCAGGCGCTCGACCGCTATGGCTACGGCATGGCATCGGTGCGCTTCATCTGCGGCACGCAGGAAGAGCACAAGCAGCTCGAATCGACGATTTCCTCCTTCCTCGGCATGGAAGACACCATCCTTTACGGCTCCTGCTTCGATGCCAATGGCGGCCTGTTCGAGACGCTGCTGGGCGAGGAAGACGCCATTATTTCGGATGCCTTGAATCATGCCTCGATCATCGATGGTGTGCGGCTGTCGAAGGCCAAACGTTTCCGCTACGCCAACAACGACATGGCCGATCTCGAGGCGCGCCTGAAGGAAGCCCGGGACTGCCGCTTCCGGTTGATCGCCACCGACGGCGTGTTTTCGATGGATGGCATCATCGCCAATCTCAGGGGTGTCTGCGACCTCGCCGAGAAGTATGACGCCATGGTGATGGTCGACGACAGCCATGCCGTCGGCTTCGTCGGTCAGAACGGCCGCGGCTCGGCCGAGCATTGCGGCGTCGAGGGCAGGGTCGACATCATCACCGGGACGCTCGGCAAGGCACTTGGTGGGGCCTCCGGTGGTTACACCTCGGGCAAAAGCCAGGTGGTCGACTGGTTGCGCCAGCGCTCACGGCCGTATCTCTTTTCCAACACGCTGATGCCGGCGATCGCCGGCGCTTCGATCAAGGTGTTCGAGCTGATCAAGGACGGCGATGGGCTGCGCGACAAACTCTACGACAACGCTGCGCGGTTCCGGTCGCAAATGGGCAAGCTCGGCTTCACGCTGGCCGGAGCGGATCATCCGATCATCCCGGTGATGCTGGGCGATGCCAGCCTGGCGCAGGAGATGGCCGCGCGCATGCTGAAGCGCGGCATCTACGTCATCGGCTTCTCCTTCCCGGTGGTGCCAAAGGGGCAGGCGCGCATCCGCACGCAGATGTCGGCGGCGCATTCCAGCGCCGATATCGACCGCGCGGTGGAAGCGTTCGCCGCCGTCGGGCGCGAACTCGGCGTCATTTCCTGACAAGCCGGAATCGAAAAGCGATTCCGGAACAAGAGCTTCAAGGGACAAAAGCATGTCGAACATGATGAAAGCGCTGGTGAAGGCCAAGGCCGAACCAGGCATCTGGATGGAAGAGGTGCCGGTGCCGGAAATCGGCCCTAACGACGTGCTGATCAAGATCAAGAAGACGGCGATCTGCGGCACCGACGTGCACATCTACAATTGGGACCAGTGGGCGCAGAAGACGGTGCCGGTGCCGATGGTGACGGGCCATGAATTCGTCGGCACCGTTGCCGATTTCGGCGCAGCGGTCACCGAATACAAGGTCGGCCAGCGCGTGTCGGGCGAGGGCCACATCGTCTGCGGTCATTGCCGCAACTGTCGCGCCGGGCGAGGGCATCTGTGCCGCAACACGCTCGGCGTCGGCGTCAATCGTCCGGGCGCCTTCGGTGAGTATCTGGCTATCCCGCAGCACAACGTCGTGCCGATCCCCGATGATGTGCCGGACGAGATCGCCGCCATCTTCGATCCGTTGGGCAATGCCGTGCACACGGCACTCTCCTTCGATCTGGTCGGCGAGGACGTGCTGGTCACCGGCGCCGGGCCGATCGGCATCATGGGCGCGCTCGTCGCCCAATGCGTCGGCGCGCGAAAAGTCGTCATCACCGACATCAATCCGGTGCGGCTGGCGCTGGCGAAAAAGCTCGGCGTCCAGCATGTCGTCGACGCGTCCAAGGAAAAGCTGCGCGATGTCATGCCGGCACTCGGCATGACCGAGGGTTTTGATGTCGGCCTCGAAATGTCGGGCGCAGCCCCCGCCTTCCGCGACATGATCGACACCATGAACAACGGCGGCAAGATCGCCATTCTGGGCATCGCCCCGACCGGATTCGAGATCGACTGGAACAAGGTCATCTTCAAGATGCTGCATCTCAAGGGCATCTATGGCCGCGAGATGTTCGAGACCTGGTACAAGATGATCGCGCTGGTGCAGGGGCCGCTGGATGTTTCCGGGCTTATCACGCACCGCATCGGCATCGACGATTTCCAAGCCGGCTTCGATGCAATGCGCAGCGGCAGTTCCGGCAAGGTGGTGATGGATTGGTAGATGCCGCCCTAACGCAGAATTCTGTTTTTCATCAGCCATTTCACGGAGCGGGGCCACGCGTAGTTCGCACCCATGCGAAGATCGGTAAACCCCTCCGAAACATGTTTCCCGGTTTCGGCGTCAAGGATGCGAATGAACATAGTATGTTCTGTTCGGTTGACGCGCGTTACGACGCCAAGCAAGGCAAGCGACGCGCCGTGCTCCTTGGCAATCGGGCCTTCACAACCAGCGCAGTTGCGCAATCCGTGCGGCGCCGCAGCCTGTGTATCCCTCGCCGGCACATCAATTACTGTAAAACGCCCAGACTGGGAGAGCATGTCCTTAGCAACTTGTGCTGATTCCGACAGATAGCGCCTGTCATATTCATCCGGGGGAATTATTCCCGCCCCGGCGCTCTTGTCCTCCAATTCGAAAGGGAACACTTCGATCGACATCGGCTTTGTCTGCTGCGCCTGCGCAAATGTGCAGGTGCCTACAAGCAGCGTCACCAGGACACTTAATGTGCGAATGCTCATCGTATCCTCCTGTCGGTATGATGGGCATTATACGCGGCCTGACAACGCAAATCACGATTAAATCGAAAGCAATGCTATGCTTCGGGAGTTTCCACGCAGTCTCGCTCGAACTCTGTCGTTCAGAGTGATTGGCTTGATCTTGGACTAACTCTTGCTCGGGACCAGACTGGTCTCCAATGCAGCCAGTCCGCTGGTGATCGCCGTGCGCTCTTCAGCGCTGAGCCTTGCCAGCAAATCCCGTTCGAACGCCTTCGCCAGCGGCACCATCTCGCGATAGGCGGCAAGCCCCGTTCCGGTCAGCGACAGATGCTCGACCCGGCGATCATTCTCATCTGGCGTACGCACAAGCCAACGCCGCCGTTCGAGTTCAGCCACGGCGCGTGAAACCTTGGTCTTGTGCATAGCCGATTGCTCGCCGAGTTCGGTCGCAGTCATCGTTCCATGCTGCCCCAGCCCCGAAAGGGTGCGCCATTCCGGCCGCGTCAGGCCATGGCTGTCCTTGTATATCCTCGAAAATTCGCGGCTGACGGCGTCGGCAAGCCGGTAGAGCCGGTAGGGCAGGAAGTTTTCCAGATTGAGAATTTCAGCCGCGTCGGACGCTTCGCTCCTGATCGCCATTTTTCAAAGCCGCCATTGATGGTTACATTTTCGATGGTTACAAATGAAACCAGTTTGGTCAATTGAGATCCATTCCGGGAGGAAGCAATGGCCTTTTCCTACATGCCGGGTTTCGGCAACGATTTTGAGACCGAGACGCTGCCCGGCTCGTTGCCGCAGGGCCGGAATTCGCCGCAGCGGCCGGCCTACGGCCTCTATGCCGAGCAGCTTTCAGGCTCGCCCTTCACCGCGCCGCGCGGCACCAATGAGCGGTCCTGGCTCTACCGCATCCGGCCGAGCGTCAAGCACACCGGCCGCTTCAAGGCGGCGAGCTATCCCTTGTGGAAGAGTGCGCCCAATGTCGGCGATCATGAACTGGCGCTCGGCCAGTATCGCTGGAACCCGGTGCCGATGCCGAAGGAGCCGACCGATTTCATCGCCGGTATGCGCAGCATCACAACCGCTGGCGACGTGCTCGGGCAGACTGGCATGGCGGCGCATGTCTATGTCGCCAACACCTCGATGGCGGACGATCATTTTTTCAATGCCGACGGCGAGTTGCTGGTCGTGCCGCAGGTCGGCGCATTGCGCTTCGTCACCGAGATGGGCGTCATTAAGCTGCGGCCCGGCGAGATCGCCGTGCTGCCACGTGGTCTGGTCTTCAAGGTCGAGCTGGTCGACGCCGAAGTGCGCGGCTACGTCTGCGAGAACTACGGCGCCAAGTTGACGCTGCCCGATCGCGGCCCGATCGGCGCCAATTGCCTGGCCAACCCACGCGATTTCAAGACGCCTTACGCCTGGTTCGAGGAGAAGGAAACGCCGTGCCGGCTGATCGTGAAATGGTGCGGCAATTTCCATGTCACCGAGATCGGCCATTCGCCGCTGGATGTCGTTGCCTGGCACGGCAACTACGCGCCCTACAAATATGATCTGGCGACCTTTTCACCGGTCGGAGCGCTGCTGTTCGACCATCCCGACCCGTCGATCTTCACGGTGCTGACCGCGCCGAGCGGCGAGGAGGGCACGGCCAACATCGACTTCGTCATCTTTCCGCCGCGCTGGCTGGTGGCCGAAGATACCTTCCGGCCGCCCTGGTACCACCGCAACATCATGAGCGAGTTCATGGGACTGATCCACGGCCAGTACGACGCCAAGGAAGAAGGTTTCGTGCCCGGCGGCATCAGCCTGCACAATCTGATGCTGGCCCATGGGCCGGATGCGCCTGGCTTCGAAAAGGCCTCGCGCGCGGAGCTGAAACCGGTCAAGCTCGACAACACCATGGCCTTCATGTTCGAGACCCGATTTCCGCAGATGCTGACCCGCTACGGCGCCGAGCTCGAAACCCGGCAGGACAACTACATCGACTGCTGGGCCGACCTGAAGAAGCGTTTCAACGGCACGCCCGAGGGCGACTGGTCTTGATCACCGAGCCAATGCCGGATCGGCTGGTGCTTTTGGGCTCGAAGGGTGGCCCGGCATTGCGGCCGGGTGGTCCATGGCCGAGTTCGTCGCTGCTGCAGATCGGCGGCCGCAGCATCGTCGTCGACTGCGGCCTTGGCGTGACGCGTGGTCTGGTCGATGCCGGCATCAGCCTGAAGTCGCTCGACCTGATCTTCATCACGCATCTGCACTCCGACCATGTGCTGGAACTGGGGCCGCTGATCCACACCGCCTGGACGGCGGGCCTCGCGACGCCCGTCGGCGTGTTCGGCCCGCCCGGCACCGGTCATTACTGGCGGCGCTTTTGCCAGGCGATGGAGTTCGACATCGAGATCCGCATCGTTGACGAAGGCCGGCCGGATATTCGCGATCTGGTGTCGATCAGCGAATTCGGCGAAGGTCAGGTGGTCGCGCAGGGCGGCTTGACGGTTTCGGCGCTGCGCGTCGAGCATCCGCCGGTGACCGATTGTTTTGCGCTTCGCTTCGAGCATGGCGCCAAAAGCGTCGTGTTCTCCGGCGACACGGCCTTTTATCCGCCGCTCGCCGATTTTGCCCGAGGCGCCGACATCCTCGTCCACGAAGCCATGCTGGAAGAAGGCATCGAGCGACTGGTGGCCAGGACCGGCAATGGTGCGCGGCTCAGAGAGCATCTGCTCGCCAGCCACAGCTTTGCCGAAGAGGCCGGCAGCATCGCAAGCGATGCCGGCGTGAAGAGATTGGTGCTCAACCACCTCATTCCGGCCGACGATTCTTTGATAGGCGAGGCCGACTGGACTGCCGCTGTCAGGAAAACTTGGAACGGCGACTTGACGATCGCCCGCGACGGTCTTGTTGTGGGCTTAAGCAGCGCCAAAGCTGCAGCAGGAGAGGAAACCGCATGAAGCTTGCCACATTGAAGGACGGGACGCGCGACGGGAAACTCGTCGTCGTCTCGCGCGACCTGACACGCTTCACCGACGCCTCGTTCCTGGTTCGCACGCTGCAGGCGGCGCTCGACGACTGGCGGCGCATCGCCCCGCATCTCGCGACAATAGCGGAATCGCTTGAGAACAATGCGATGCCGGCGGAGCGCTTCCACGAACATGACGCCCATTCGCCGCTGCCGCGTGCCTATCAATGGGCCGATGGCTCGGCTTACGTGAACCATGTCGAGCTGGTGCGCAAAGCGCGCGGCGCCGAGATGCCGGCGAGCTTCTGGACCGACCCGCTGATCTACCAGGGCGGCTCGGATTCTTTCATTCCGCCACGTGATCCGATCCGCACGGCTGACGAAGCCTTCGGCATCGACATGGAGGGCGAGGTCGCTGTCATCGTCGACGATGTGCCGATGGGTGCAAGCCTCGAAGAAGCAAAGGCAGCGATCCGACTGGTCATGCTGGTCAACGACGTTACGTTGCGCGCGCTCACCGGACCGGAACTGGCCAAAGGTTTCGGTTTTTTCCAATCAAAGCCGTCCTCGGCGTTTTCACCGGTCGCTGTGACGCCGGACGAACTGGGTGATGCCTGGGACGGCGGCAAGGTCAGCCTGCCGCTGCTTACCGATCTCAACGGCAAGCCGTTCGGCCGCGCCAATGCCGGTATCGACATGACCTTCGACTTTCCTGCGCTGATCGTTCATGCAGCAAGGACACGGCCATTGGCCGCCGGCACGATCATCGGTTCCGGCACCGTCTCCAACAAGCTCGACGGCGGGCCGGGCAAGCCTGTCTCGGCCGGTGGCGCCGGCTATTCCTGCATCGCCGAACTGCGCATGATCGAAACCATTGTGTCGGGCGAAGCCAAAACGCCATTCCTGCGCTTCGGCGACACGGTGCGCATCGAGATGAAGGACAAGGCTGGGCATTCGATCTTCGGTGCCATCGAACAGAAGGTCGAGAAATACGAGAGGTAAGGGCATGACGGGGGGCTATCTGCTGGCTGGTGTCTGGGCACTCGCCATACTGGCGGTCTTCATCCAGGCGATCCGGCTGAGCTATCGCATCGAGGCGCGATCGCCCGACCTGACCAACCGCAGCGGCTTTCCGCGCAATGCGATGATGTTCCACACCGTCACCAACATGGACGTCGCGCGGGACGCGGAAACGCAGAGCATGCGTCGGCGTATGAACTGGTTGCTGCTGATCGTTCTTGCTGGATTTGTCGTTATGTGGGCGGGCTTGTATCTGTCGCGGTCAACCGGATGACGTGATGAGCCTGCCCGACTACCCGCGCAGCATGGCCGGCAACAATCTCTGGTCGAACGACCGACTCTACCGCGCGGTATTGTCTCTTCAGCCCGGCGAAAGAGGTCAAGCGGCTGGGCTTGGGCGATCAGGCCAATACGACGTCATAGGCTGAAAATTGCCGATCCGCGGAGACCAACGTCAGGCCTTCAATTTGGGTCTGCGCAATAAGCAGGCGGTCGAAGGGATCGCGGTGGTGAAGCGGCAGATGTTCAAGTCTCGCCGCGTGTAGTTCGTTTACGCCGAGAATCGGAATCCCGTTCGATCGCAGGATGTCCACGATGTCGCCTGTGAGCGTCACTTTGCCGAGCGATTTCTTGATGGCGATCTCGGCCACCGAGACGGCGCTGACGATCACATCCTTGCCTGTGAGAAAGATATCGCGATGATGATCCGAAAGACGTGAATCGGCGTTGAGTACCCAAAGCAGAATATGGGTATCGACCAGATATCTGCGGCTCATTTAATATACTCGTCCCATTCGGGACCGAGTTCATCAAAATCATCCGATATCCAAATCTGGCCTTTCAGGGCGCCAAGCAAGCCTTTGCTCCCACCAGCCCGAACGGGAGCGCTCAAGGTTGCGACAACCTCTCCATGTCTGGTCAGATGGATCTCTTCGCCAGCCTGGGCACGTTTCACCAATTCGGAAAGCTGAGCCTTCGCTTTTGCCATGGGGATATTCATAGACGACCTCTTATGACCAGAATTTAGGTCATAATTGGCCGGGCCGCAAGTGAGTTCGATGGCTATTCCGCCGCCTGAACCTTGATCACGCCACGCTTGATCTGGTCCTGCTCGATCGATTCGAACAGCGCGCGGAAATTGCCTTCGCCAAAACCTTCGTCGCCCTTCCTCTGGATGAACTCGAAGAAGATCGGCCCGATCACGGTTTTCGAGAATATCTGCAGCAGGATCTTGGTCGTGCCGCCGTCGACGACGCCTTCGCCATCGATCAGGATGCCGTGCTTCTTCATCCGCTCGATCGGCTCGTCATGGCCGTTCACGCGGTCATAGGACATATCGTAGTAGGTTTCAGGCGGGCCGGGCATGAACTTCAGCCCGTTGGCGGCGAGCTTGTCGGTGGCCTCGTAGATTTCGTCGGTGCCGACGGCGATGTGCTGGATGCCTTCGCCATTGTACTTCTTCAGGTACTCGGCGATCTGGCTGGTCTCGTCCTTGGACTCGTTGAGCGGAATGCGGATCTTGCCGCAGGGCGAGGTGATGGCGCGGCTGACCAGGCCGGTGATCTTGCCGTCGATATCGAAGAAATGGATCTGCTTGAAGCCGAACAGATTGCGGTAGAAATCCCACCATTTGTCCATCTGGCCGCGATAGACATTGTGGGTCAGGTGATCGAGATAGTAGAAGCCGACGCCTTCCGGCCGCGGGTCGCGCGCACCCAGCCACTCAAACTCGGCGTCATAGGCCGAGCCCTTCTTGCCGTAGGTTTCGATGAAATAGAGCAGCGAGCCGCCGATGCCCACGATCGCCGGCACGTCCAGCGCCTTGTCGGCGCCGTCGTAAGGCGTGGCGCCCTTGGCAACCGCGTGGTCGAAAGCATGCTTGGCATCGACCACCCGCCAGGCCATCGAGGCGGCGCAAGGGCCGTGCCTGTCGACGAACTTCATCGCATGCGAGCCGGGTTCGGCATTGACGACATAGTTGATGTCGCCCTGGCGCCAGACGGTGATGTCCTTCGTGCGGTGCTTGGCCACCGCGACATAGCCCATGCGGGTGAACAGTTCAGCCAGCTTTTGCGGCTCCGGATGCGCGAATTCGACGAACTCGAACCCATCGGTGCCGGCCGGGTTGTCCTTGCTGATCCTGGCGGGCGGGGCATCGTGCGGAAAGGGACCCATGGCATTCCTCCAAAAGCTGACTTGGCCTGAAAAGGCGATTTGACACGATCATAACCCGGAGGAGGCGCACGGTGCTTGCATTCAAACGCTTGAAATGATGATGTCATGCGTGAAGCATGCATGATGTGAGGGAAAGCCATGGATGAGGCGCGCATTGACCAGTTCGACCGCAAGATAATGGCACTGTTGCAGGGTGATGCGCGGCTGACCAACAACGATCTTTCGGAGCGGGTGAACCTGTCGGCGTCGCAATGCTCGCGCCGCCGTCAGCGGCTGGAGGAGGACGGCTTCATCAGGGGCTATCGCGCCGTTCTCGACCGCGACAAGCTCGGTTTTTCCCTGGTCAACGTCATTTCGGTCACGCTCGCCACCCACAATCGCGACAATGCAAGGCGCTTCGGCGAACTGGTGGCGCGGCTGCCCGAAGTGCAGGAAGCGCACGCGCTGACCGGCGAGATGGACTACATCCTGAAAGTGGTGACGCCGGATCTCAAATCATTGTCGGAATTCGTCAACGGCGTGCTACTGCCGCACGAATCCGTGCAGCATGTGAAAACGGCGATCGTGCTGGAGACGCTGAAGGAAACCGGCGCGCTGCCGATTTAATCTGAGCGGATATCATTGATACGTCGGCAGGCCAGAGGGGGTGTGAAGGATCGCCAGCCTAATGACGGAAGGGCCGTTCAACCCTTCGACTGCTGGATCAGTCCATAGAGATTGGTGCAGCGGGCGCCGGAACGGCAATAGGCGAAGACCGGGCCGTCGAGTTCCTCGAGCGCTTCGGCCTGATCCTCGACATTCTCGGCCGTGATCTGGCCGCTGATCACCGGAATGTAGCGGAAGGCGAGGCCTGCGGCTTCGACCGCTGCCCCGACGGTGTCGGCAGAAGGCTGGCCCGGCTGTTCGTCATCGGGCCGGTTGCAGATCACACTCTTGAAGCCAGCTTCCCTGATGGCGGCGACGTCTTCGGGCTGGATCTGGCCCGAGACCGAATAGTCCTCGCTGATTTCGCGGTATTCCATGGCAGCATCCTCGCAAACTGGTCAGGTGGCAGTCTTGCCACTCCCCGACATGGGCGGCAATCCGTGCCGAAGGATTTCTCTGCCAAATAGCCATTGCGTGCCAGAAAATCCAACCGGGCCGATGCGGCCCGGCTGGACAATCCTTCAAACTCAGCTGCCGAGAATAGCGCCTTTGATCTGACGGATGTTGTTGTGCATCATGTCGATATAGGTCGCGGCCGGGCCGTCGGGCTGCGACAGCGCGTCCGAATAGAGCGTGCCGCCGACTTTGATGCCGGTTTCGCTGGCGATTTGCTCGATCAGGCGCGGGTTGGTGATGTTCTCGACGAAGATCGCAGCCGCCTTGTCCTGCTTCACCTGATTGACCAGCTTGGCAACGTCTGCGGCGGATGGTTCGGAGTCGGTCGAGACCCCTTGCGGGGCGAGGAAGGTCAGGCCGTATGCATGTTCGAAATAGCCGAAGGCGTCGTGCGAGGTGATGACGACGCGCTTGCTCTCTGGGATCGAGGCAATTGCCGCTTTCACTTCACCTTCGACCGCATCAAGCTTCTTGGTGTAGGCGGCGGCATTGGTCTGATAGCTGACGCAGCCTTCCGAATCGGCCGCGCAGAAAGCCTCGGCGATGTTCTTCACATAGATCCTGGCGTTGGCAATCGACTGGAATGCGTGGGGATCGGTGACCGTCTTGCCGCCGCCGGTGCCGGCACCTTCGGCCGCGTCGGCATCGGCGAATTCAGGCTTGAAATCGATCGGCGTCACGCCCTTGGTCAAGGTGATGATCGAGGCCTTGGTGGCACTGGCATCGACCAGCCGCTGCAGAAAACCTTCGAAATGCAGGCCGTTGACCAGCACGATGTCGGCCTTGGCCATGGCCACCGCATCGGCCGGGCTCGGCTCGTAGACATGGGCATCGCCATCCGGCCCGACGATGGTGGTGACATCGATGCGGTCGCCGCCGACATTTTTGGCGAAATCGGCAATGACGGTGAAGCTGGCGACCACTTTCAGCGGGGCCGCGAAGGCCGACGATGCGCCAAAGGCGGTTAATGTTATAACGCTCATCGCCAGGGCGGCATGGATGGATTTCAGCATAGAGGGGTCTCCTTCTAGGGGCGGGGATCAGGCCGTTCTGTGACGGTGATGGATGATGCGCGCGCGCAGGATGCCGCGCGTGCCAAACAGGATCGAGGCGAAATAGACGACGCCGGCCGACAGGATGATGGCCGGGCCGGATGGCAGCGAGGCGTGATAGGACAAAAGCAGCCCGGCGACGCAGGATGCGAAGCCGATCAGTACGGCCAGCACGCACATCGGCTCGACGCGAACCGTCCAGAAGCGGGCGGCCGCGGCCGGCAGCATCATCAGCCCAACCGATAGAAGCGTGCCGAGCGCCTGGAAGCCGCCGACGAGGTTGAGTACGACAAGGCCGAGGAAGATGAAATGCACCGGGCTGCCGAGCCGGCTGACCGAGCGCAGGAACAGCGGGTCGAGGCATTCGGCGACCAGCGCCCGCCAGAAGATGGCGAGGCTGACCAGCGTCACCGCGACGATGCCGCCGATCAGCGTCAGGGCCTCGTCATTGAGCGCCAGCACGGTGCCGAACAGCACATGCATGAGATCGACGCTGGAACCGCGGATCGACACCATCAGCACGCCGATGGCGAGCGAAATCAGGTAGAAAGCCGCCATCGAGGCGTCTTCGCGCTGGATGGTGAAACGCGAGACGGCGCCGGCGCCGAGCGCGACGATGACGCCGGCGATCAGGCCGCCGATGGTCATCGGCAGGATTTCCAGCCCATAGAACAGGAAGCCGGCGGCTGCACCGGGCAGGATTGCGTGCGCCATGGCGTCGCCCGACAGGCTCATGCGCCGCAGCATAAGGAAGACGCCGATCGGGCAGGCGCCGAGCGACAGCATCAGCGAGCCGATCAACGCCCGCTGCATGAAGGCGAAATCGGCGAAGGGCGCGATGACTAGGCCGTAAAGCATGTCCATCAAGCAGCCCTCGGTCCGACGCCATGTTGGTGATCGTGATCGTGGCCATGGTGATCGTGACCATGAGCGTCCTCGCCCGGCTCGCACCAGGGTGCATTTTCTTCCCAGGCCTCGTGAAAACGGCGGGCGCGCAACAGATTTTCAGGCTTCAGCGTTTCCCGGGTTTCGCCCCAGGCGATCGGCTGGCGGGCCAGAAGCAGCGTTTCGGGGAAATTCTGCCGCACCAGATCCAGATCGTGGACGACGACCATGATGGTGCGTTCCTCGCCATGCCAGTGCTTGATCAGCGCAATGAGGTCGCCGACCGTCTTGGCGTCGACGGCGTTGAAGGGTTCGTCGAGCAGGATGAGGTCGGCGTCCTGCAGCAGGACACGGGCAAACAGCGTGCGCTGCAGTTGGCCGCCCGACAGCGTGTCGATCGGCCGCTTTTCAAAACCGCCGAGGCCCACCGCCATCAGCGCCTTGCTGACGTCATCGCGATCTTCCCTAGTGTAGCGGCCAAGCAGGCCGCGCCGTGGCCACAGGCCGAGCGAAACCAGATCCACCACCCGCGCCGGAAAGGACCGGTCGAGCTCCGATTGCTGCGGCAGATAGGCGGCACGTACACCGGGTGCGCGGACAACCTCGCCGGCCATCGGCTTCAGGACGCCGACAATACCTTTCATCAGCGTCGATTTGCCGGAGCCGTTGGCGCCGACCACAGCGGTCAGCGAGCC
>NZ_RZQP01000118.1:0-19179 GCF_003998165.1 Mesorhizobium sp. M7A.F.Ca.US.007.01.2.1
TTTTGGAGCCGGGCGTCGCAATTCGAAAGGATTCGACATCACCGACACGGTGACGCTGGCGGCGATCGACAAGGCCAGGGCGGCCTTCGCCGGGCCGGATCGCTGGCATGCCAAGCCGATTACGCGGGCCGCCGGCTATGGCAAGCAGCGTCCGATCGTCAACCCGGCAAAGCCTTCCGAAGTGGTCGGCACGGTCAGCGAAGCAGCTGCCAAGCAAGTCGCGACCGCCGTGCGCTTCGCGGTGGAAGCGCAACCGGCCTGGGCGAAGCGTCCCGTCGCCGAGCGCGCCGCCATCCTCAACCGGGCCGCCGATCTCTATGAGGCCAATGCCGTCGAGTTCTTTGCACTCGCCACCCGCGAGGCCGGCAAATCGCTGGCCGACGGCGTCGCCGAGGTGCGCGAAGCGGTCGACTTCCTGCGCTACTACGCCACCGAGGCGGCCAATGCCGAGGTGGGCACGCAAGCGCGCGGCGCCATCGTCTGCATTTCGCCGTGGAATTTCCCGCTCGCCATCTTCACCGGCCAGATCGCGGCAGCGCTCGTTACCGGCAATTCGGTGATCGCCAAGCCGGCCGAGCAGACGCCGCTGATCGCCTTCCGCGCCGTCGAACTGCTGCGCGAGGCCGGCGTGCCGGAAGACGTCATCCAGTTGCTCCCTGGCGACGGCCCATCGGTCGGCGGGCCGCTCACCGCCGATCCGCGCATCGCTGGCGTCTGCTTCACAGGTTCGACCGAGGTTGCCAAGCTGATCGAGAAGCAGCTGGCCGGGACGGCCGCGCCCGACGCCATGCTGATCGCCGAGACCGGCGGCCTCAACGCCATGATCGTCGATTCCACCGCGCTGCCCGAACAGGCGGTGCGCGATATCCTCGCCTCCGCCTTCCAGAGTGCCGGCCAGCGCTGCTCGGCGCTGCGCGTACTCTACGTGCAGAAGGACGTCGAGAAGAAGATGCTGGAGATGCTGAAGGGCGCCATGGAGGCGCTCAACGTCGGCGATCCCTGGCGGATTTCGACCGATGTCGGCCCGGTTATCGACGACGAGGCGCAAAGCTCGATCCGCGAGTATTGCACGAAGATGGGCCTGCAGGGCAGGCTGATCGCCAAGCTCGAGGCGCCCAGGGAAGGTCGCTTCGTCGCGCCGCATGTCTTCCGGGTCAAGGGTATCGAGGACATGGAGCGCGAGGTGTTCGGGCCGGTGCTGCATGTCGCCAGTTTCGACGCCGACCAGATCGACGCCGTCATCGCCGCCATCAACCGCAAGGGTTATGGCCTGACCTTCGGCCTGCACACCCGCATCGAGGGCCGCGTGCAGCATTTCGTCGATGGCATCCATGCCGGCAACATCTATGTCAACCGCAACCAGATCGGCGCCGTCGTCGGTTCGCAGCCGTTTGGCGGCGAGGGGCTTTCCGGCACCGGGCCGAAGGCCGGCGGTCCGCACTATCTCCGCCGCTTCCGCAAGGGGCCGGAGGCCGGCACCCATGTGCAGGATGGCCACAAGGTCACGGCGACCGAGCTTGCCGACAATCTGCCTGATCCCACACTTGGCGGCTGGTCGACGCGTCCGGACCGGATCGCCATTCTGAGGAAGCATCTGCGCGGCAAGGGTGCTGCGGCCATTGGTGCGGCCGCCGGCATCGATTTCGGCCAGGTCGACCTGCCCGGGCCGACCGGCGAAGCCAACACGCTCTCGCTGTCGCCACGTGGACGGGTGCTGTGCCTTGGTCCCGATGGTGATACGCTGCTGGCGCAGACGATCCAGGCGCTCGCCGCCGGCAACGCCGTGCTGGCCGTTGCACCGGGTGCACCGGCGGCCCTTTCCGCTCTGACCGGCAAGGGCCTCCCACTGGCCGTCATCGACGGGCGGCCTGATCCGGTCGAGGCACGCTCGCTGCGCGTCGATATCGTTGCTTTTTCCGGCACGCCAGAGGCCGCGCGCATCGTGCGCAGGGTTATCGCTGATCGCTCAGGCCCGATCGTGCCGCTGGTCAGCGAAGTGTTGAACCCGGCGGCTTATGCACATGAGCGGGCCGTCTGCGTCGACACCACCGCCGCGGGCGGCAATGCGACCTTGCTGGCCGGAGCCTGACTCCGGCCGGTCGATAGAGCCATTCACCGTTTCGTGGAAACGGTGAATGGCTCTATCTCTTTCGGTTTATGCATGTCGTTGTCCCAAAACCGGGACCACTTTTGAGCGACATGCATTACGCGCCTTCGACGACCGAAAAACCCTCGAACTGGGGGTGGCCGAGATAGTGGACCTTCGTCGTGCCGACATTCCTGTGGGCAGCGCGGAAATTCTCGGACTTGGTCCAGGCGATGAAATCATCGTGGCTCGCCCACACGGTGTGCGATGCAAACAGCGTGTAGCCTTCGGTCTCGTTGACCGGGCCTCGCAGCAGGTGGAATTCGCGGAACCCCTTCATCTCCGCAAGGCTGGAATCGCGGTTCTTCCACACGGCTTCGAAATCGTTCTCCGAGCCGGTCTGCACCTTGAAGCGGTTCATGGCGATGTACATGGTGGTTTCCTCTCACAGGGATGTTGATGATTTGCGGCCGCAGCGTTTTGTTCTGCGCACATTCAAAATGGGCCGATTTCGGTCTCGAACTCCAAACTTGCGCTTGCTGCCTGTGGTGGAATCGAAGGGAAGGGGGCTGCTTTGCGGATAATGCCAAGCGCCGCCTGATCGAAAGCCGCCGACCCTGAGGTCTCCAGGATGCGCAACTTATTTATGTTGCCCTTCCTGCCTATGACGAATTTAACAACCGCATTGTTGCGTGCCGCCAGTTGTAGGGACGGCGGCAGAGTGCGATTGACGCTGCCGAGCTTTCTAAAGACATCGCCGCGGTAGTTATCTTCCGCGGCAGTGCCTGCCTCGTTTTGCCTTTTGCCCTTGCTGGCCGCTTGCGCCGACAGGTCCTGGCCATCCGCCGTGCCGCGCTTCTCATCCGCCGTCTTTGACTGGGCAGCTGCCGGACTGGGCCTCGCGCTGGGGATCGGCGGCTGTTCTGGAACGGCGACAGGCGTCTCGGTGCTCCTGGGCTGAACGGTCGGCTGTGCCGGCGCTTCGGTCTTGGGAGCCACGCTCTGATCATCGGGGCGAGGGGCGCCGGCCACCAGTATGTCCGGGGTGACCGCCTGCGGTTTGACAGGTTCCGGCAAAGGCTTGAGCGGCGGCTTTGCCGCTTCCGCGGCAGGTTGGGAGGCCTCCGTTGGCTGCGACGGCTTGGGCGGCGTTGCCGGCTGTGGTTTGGCCGGTTGCGGGCTGGGCACCAGTGCAACGTTTATTGCCGTCGGGTCCTTGTCCAGCGCGCTGCCGACCACGTTGGTGCCCGACTGATCACTGCCTTCCGGCTGCTCGGCATTCTGGGAACTCGAAATCCCCGAAGGCGAGATCAGAAAAGCCGCCGCCACGGCGGCATGGAGCGCGCAGGAGACGACGATCGCCGCCGTCCATTTGCGGTTCCAGGCCGACGGCCGCGGCAGCGCGAGCGGCTCGGTTGGCTCTATCGCCAGCTCGGCGCCGGCTTCGGAAAGGGGGCTGATATCCTGCATGTCTCGCCGCGAGACCTGCAGCGACAAGAGCAGAATTGTCAAATCAAGATCGTTCGCTCGCAGCGGCAGTCGGCAGTGGCCGGCAGCTGGCCACACCGTTTTGTTTTGCAGGAATGCGGGATGCAGTCCCACCTCAGACGCCGAAGGCGATACCGGTCTTGGTGTCCGTCTTCAGCTTGCGCATGCAGGCGTTCGGTTCGACGCCGGTACCGGTGCATTCGGTCGCGCTGTTGATCAGCACGCGGCTGACTTTCGAGCACTCGGTGCCGGCCAGATCGAAACGCGTCACCTTGGTCTTGCCGGCCGGCAATTCCTTGAAATCGAGCACGGTCAGCCGGTCGACGACGCCTGCCTCGTTGAACAAGGCGATCTCGAAGGCAGCCTTGGACAGGTCGGCGCCGAGATTGTTGTTGACCACGAACCTCAGGCGGCAACCCTTGTCGGAAGGTTGCGCGCCATTGAGTTCCAGGGTGAGCGTGGGGGCCGGCGCGGACTCTTGCGCCCACGCCGAAACCATCGCAAGCGACATCGCCAGCATCGAGGTCAGCAGACGAAGGGGTGTCGTCAAGCTCGTCATGGCAATCAGCCTCCAAACCGCATCGTTGCCGCCAGCTTCAGCGTTATGCCGGGCTCGTAGGCCGCGAAAACCGGCTGCGGCGGCTGGCCAGCCGTGGTCAGGTTAAGCGGGTTGGCGTATTTGACATCGAACAGATTGTCGGCGCGGAAATCAATCTTCAAATTGTCCGTCGCCTGGTAGCTGGCAAAGGCATTGACCAGCGTGTAGTCCTCGGCGATCGGATTGCCCTTGGGCTTGCCATTGTATTGCACTTCGCCGCCGACGGTCAGCTTGTCCTCGAGGAAGCGCAAGCCGAGCTGCGCGGTGACCTGGGATGATGGGATCGTGGCGAGATCCGCTTCCACACCCTTGTAGGAAATGGTGTGACCATTGGTGATTGAAGCCGAGAGGCCGGCATAGCCCCATCCGGCATCATAGACGCCCTCCAGTTCGAAGCCGTCGATCTTGGCCTTGGCAAAATTCTGGTACTGGAAGCATATCGGGATACCGGGTCCGCTCGGGCAACCGGCTGTCGGGTCAAACCGCGACAGGGTAACGCCATCGATGTAATCTTCGACATCATTGTTGAAATACGCTGCCTTGATGCGCAGCGCATCGCCGGCTTCGAGGATGTCGTTCTGCTTGTAGTTGACGCCGAATTCGACGGTCTTTCCAGTCTCCGGCCGCAGATTGGGATTGGGCAGGAACGGAAAGCTGACGCCTGCCGGATGATTGCCGCTGATCAGCGTCTCGGCGATCGATGGCGAGCGATAGCCCTCGGCATAGGTGCCATAAAACTGAAGGCCGGCAAGGCCTGCGGATTCGAACGGGGAGACGCCGACGGTGATGCGCGGCGATACCCTGTCGCCGGAAATGTCGTGGGTGTCATCTTTGAGACTGTAGTTGTCGTAACGCAGCCCGGCGATGACTTCGAGCCACTCCCAGGTGAGCTTGTCCTGGACATAGGCGCCCGAAACGTTGCGCTTGCCCGAAGGCGTGTAGAAACTGTCGCCACCAGCCGCGCCGCCGGTCTCGACGTTATCGCCGACCCAGTCGCCGCCATAGGTCAGCTCGTGCGCGATCCCACTCGTCTCGAACCGGGACGTGTTCCAGATGTCGATGCCGGTGGTGCCGACGTCGAATGTCGACTGCGATCCCGCCGGCAAGACAACGGGAAGGCCGGTGACCGGATCAAAGCGGTTTTGCGGGACAAGGCTGGTCAGATCGAGGTTGGTCTTGTTGTAGGAGGTGTTGATGTGGAGATCGAGCCAGCTCTTGTCCTCATCCGTGATGTTGTAGCGCGCCGTGAAGGTGTTCGACTTCAGGTCGACGTCATTGACCGGCGCACCGCCGCTGATCTCGTTCCAGCCATCGCTTGAGCCGACCCAGCCGAGCTTCAGTTCGCTGTTGTCGGTCGGGCGTATGCTGGTCTTGAGCAGTCCGCTCAGCACGTCGAAGCCGGTGCCCTTGACGGTGTCGCCGCCGCCATCCTTGTAGTCGTCATAGTCGCGGTAGACGATGTTGCCCAGCACGTCCCAATTCTCGTTAATGCGGTAGGCGCCGGATGCACTTGTGGTCCAGCCCTTGCCGTTGCTCTCATAGCGTCCCGTGACGGAACCGGCCCATGTCTCGTCAGGCTTGAGGAAATCCTCGGCATCCTTGGTGTCGAAGAAGACGACGCCGCCGATGGCGCCCGAGCCGTAGGTGTTGGCTACAGGACCACGGATAACATCCACGGATTTGACGAGTTCGGGGTCGATGTAGAAGGTCGACTGCGTGCCGTGGTCGGAGCGCTGGAAATTCTGTCGTGCGCCGTCGACGATGACTGCGACGCGACCGAAATCCTGCAGGCCGCGGATGTTGATGCTGGTGCTGACGCGCCTGGCGTCGGCCTGCGCCGCGACACCGGGCACGCCGAGCAGCATCTCATTGGGCGTCGTCGCCATGCGGCGGTCGAGCTGTTCCTGGCCGATATGGCTGGCCGATGCCAGCGATTCGATCGCCGTCTCGCCGGTGCGGCTGATGACGAGGATCTTGTCGAGCAGCGTTGCTCCCGCTGGTGCTGCCTTTTCCTCTTCAGCCTTCTTCGTTTGATCTGTCGTCTGCGCCGCCTGCTGGGCGTTGGCCAGTTGCGCCGATAAGGCAATCGCCGCCACGCTTGCCAGCAATGCCGCCGCGCCGTTCGCCGCCGACCGGCCGCGCCATTCCCAAGTCACAAACCCCATGCCCCAACTCCAAAGTCCAGGTTTCATGCTGGCTGGCCCGGGGCTGGCTGGCATTTTTGATCGTCGCCGACGTCTTAAATGTTGACTCATTTAATCCGGTATTGCACTGACTAGTAAACATGATTATTCAAGTCAAGAAATGAATCGGATTACGCAACGCCTAGCCAGACGCCCGGCACAGGAAAGGGATCCATCCAGATGAACACCCACAATCCCAACGATTTTCGCTATCGCGTCCGCCGTCCCGACGATGCCTCCCCCCATTTCGACCGGGTTCCGCTGGCGGTACGAACCCTTTCCAGCAACACCCTGTTCCAGGGCGAGCACGAGATAGGCATCGAGCATCACGGTGCACTCTACCGGCTGAAAATCACCCGCCAGGGCAAGCTCATTCTCAACAAGTAAGACAAGGCAACAGGGACCGAGACATGGATCAGCGCGTAAAACCCGCCCCGCATGAAATCCGGCGGGCACGGACAGACAATCCGAAGACGCGCGAGCGTGATCTGGCTGCCCATCTCGGCATTTCGGAAGCCGAACTGGTCGCGGCGCATTGCGGCGACGGCGTCGTCCGCATCGAGCCGCGCGTCAACGATCTTCTGACCGGCCTCGAGGCCGTCGGCGAGGTCATGGCGCTGACCCGCAATGACAGCGCGGTGCACGAGAAGATCGGCGTCTATGACAAGGTCGTCACCGGCACCCACAATGCCATGGTGCTTGGCGAAAACATCGACTTGCGCATCTTCCCGAAGGTCTGGGCGCACGGCTTTGCCATCGAGAAGCGCGACGGCGACGAAATCCGCCGCAGCCTCCAGTTCTTCGATGCGGCAGGCGAGGCCGTGCACAAGGTGCATCTGCGGCCGGCCTCCAGCCTCTATGCCTATCAGAAGCTGGTCGCCGCGCTCGAATCGTCCAACCAGGAACCGACGGTCGACATCTCGGGGCCACTCCCCGATGACGAGATCCATGGCGACGAAGCGGCCGCCAATCTCGACGATCTGCGTGACCGCTGGAGCCGGCTGACCGACGTGCACCAGTTCTTTGGTATGCTGAAGACGCTGAAACTAAGCCGCCGGCAGGCGGTGCGCCTGGTTGGGCAGGACTATGCCTGGCAGCTCGACAATGAGGCGGTCCGGGCCATGTTTCATCATGCCGCGGAGGGCGAGATGCCGATCATGTGCTTTGTGGGAAACCGCGGCTGCATCCAGATCCATTCCGGTCCGATCAAGTCGATCAAGCCGATGGGACCATGGATCAACGTGCTGGACGAAACCTTCCACCTGCATCTGCGCACCGACCACATCCACGAGGTCTGGGCCGTGCGCAAGCCGACCAAGGACGGTCATGTCACCTCGCTCGAGGTCTATGACGCCGACGGCAAGATGATCATCCAGTTCTTCGGCAAGCGTCATGAAGGCGAAAGCGAGCGAGACGACTGGCGCTTCCTGGCGGAAAACCTGCCGCGCATCCCAAGCCCGACTGCAGCCTGAGAAAAAATGCTATGAGTGTTTTCCCAAGATTGTCGGCTGTGCGCGGATCTATTTTGGGGCCGGTGATCGGTCTCTCCATGGCTGTTATCGCACTGCAACCCGCCAGCGCCGCGGAAGGCACGGCCGTGTTTGCCGATCCTTCAAAGATCGTGGCCATTGGCGGCTCGATCACCGAGATCGTCTATGCTCTCGGCCAGGAAAAGCATCTGGTGGCACGCGATTCCACCAGCCGGTTCCCAAAGGCGGCGCTTGAGCTGCCCGATGTCGGCTATATGCGCGCGCTGTCGCCGGAGGGTGTGCTGTCGGTCGACCCGACCGGCATCCTGGCGCTGCATGGCAGCGGCCCCAAGGAAGCAGTCGATGTCTTGAAGAAGACGAGCGTGCCGTTCATCGAGGTGCCCGAGCACTACAGCCACGAAGGCATTCTCGAGAAGGTCCGCATCGTCGGCAAGGCGCTCGGCGTCGACGCCAAGGCCGAGGTGCTGGCCAAGGAGCTCGATGCCAAGCTCACGGCCGCCGAGAAGCAGACGGCTTCGATCAAGGAGCGCAAGCGCATCCTGTTCGTGCTGTCGATACAGGGTGGCAAGATTCTGGCGGCCGGCAGCGAGACCGCCGCCGACGGCATGGTCAAGCTGGCCGGCGGCGTCAACGCGGTCGAGGGCTTTTCCGGCTACAAGCAGATGTCCGACGAGGCGATCATAACCGCCAGGCCTGACGTGATCCTGATGATGAGCAATGCCGGGCCTCCGGTTTCGGACGACGAACTGTTCGTCAATCCGTCGATCGCCTCCACGCCGGCCGGAACGGCGCACAAGCTGATCCGCATCGACGGCGCCTATCTGCTCGGCTTCGGGCCGCGCACGGCTGATGCCATCCACGACCTCGCTGTCTCGCTTTATGGCGGGCAGGTCACGGACTGAGCAGGCAGATCATGGTCGATCAATCGATCGCCGGCCCGGTGATGGCAAGCGTATCCGAAGGCGACCGGTCGGGCCGCGCCCGCATCGTCATCCTTCTGCTGTGCCTGGGGCTCGCGGCTGCCGTTTTTCTGTCGCTGACATCGGGGGCTTCGGACGCATCGGCCGCCAACGTCATCGGGGGCTGGCTGTTCGGCGCAGTGCCTGACGACGCCGCGTTGAGCGCCCGCGACAGCCTGATCGTCTATGACATCCGCCTGCCGCGCGTCATCCTCGGCATGCTGGTCGGCGCGGCGCTCGCCGTCTCCGGCGCGGTCATGCAGGGGCTGTTCCGCAATCCGCTGGCGGACCCCGGCCTGATCGGCGTCTCGGCCGGCTCCAGCCTCGGCGCGGTTGCCGTCATCGTGCTCGGCGCGACGATATTGGCTCCGGTGACAGTCTTGCTCGGCACGCTTGCCCTGCCGCTGGCGGCCTTCTGTGGCGGGCTCGCCACCACGCTGATGCTCTATCAGGTCGCGACGCGGCGGGGGCAAACCTCGGTTGCCACAATGCTGCTCGCGGGCATCGCGCTGGCGGCGCTCGCCATGGCGCTGACCGGCATCCTTATCTTCATGGCCGACGATCGCCAGTTGCGCGACCTGACCTTCTGGCAACTCGGATCGCTCGGTGGTGCGACCTGGGCGAAGATCGCGTCGGTAGGGCCGATCATCGTCCTGGCGCTGGCGGCGATGCCGTTCCTGGCACGCGGCCTCAACGCGCTGGCGCTTGGCGAGGCGACCGCCGGCCATCTCGGCATTCCGGTGCAGCGGCTGAAATACACGGCCATCGTCGGCGTCTCCGCCGCGGTCGGCGCATCCGTCGCCGTCAGCGGCGGCATCGGCTTCGTCGGCATCGTGGTGCCGCATCTGCTGCGCCTGCTGATTGGTCCGGACAATCGCTATCTGCTGCCGGCGTCGGCGCTGCTCGGCGCCTCGCTGCTGCTTCTGGCCGATGCGGTCGCACGCACCATCGTTGCGCCGGCCGAACTGCCGATAGGCATCGTCACCGCGATAGCGGGCGCGCCGTTCTTCCTTTGGATCCTGCTGCGCAAGCGCGGCGTGGTTGATTTGTGAGGCTTGATGATCGAGGCAAAGGATGTTTCGGTTGATATCGCCGGCAAGCCTATCGTCAGTGGTGTCGATTTCCACGCGCGGCCCGGCGAGATCGCCGCCGTCGTCGGCCCCAATGGTTCGGGCAAGACGACCTTCCTCAAAGCGCTCTCCGGCGAGCTCGCCTATACCGGCCGCGTTGCCCTCAACGGCCGAGATCTCTCGACGATGAAGCCGGCCGAGGCAGCCGTCCATCGCGCGGTGCTGCCGCAGGCGACGACGCTGTCGTTCCCGTTCACCGTGCGGGAAGTGGTCAAGCTTGGTCTTGTCGGCGGCCGTTCGGGCGCCTTGCCGGGCGAGGATGCGCGGCTGCCGGAACGGGCGCTGGCGCGTGTCGATCTCGACGGCTTTGCCGGCCGTTTCTACCAGGAGCTTTCCGGCGGGGAGCAACAGCGCGTTCAGTTGGCGCGCGTGCTATGCCAGGTCTGGGCGCCGGTGCTCGACGGCAAGCCGCGCTTTCTGTTCCTCGACGAGCCAGTGTCCAGCCTCGACATCAAGCACCAGCTGATCATCATGAACATTGCCCGCGACTTCGCCAGAAGGGGCGGTGGCGTGGTCGCCATCCTGCATGACCTCAATCTGACGGCCATGTATGCGGAGCGGATCTTCGTCATGCATCGCGGCCGGCTGGCCGCCGCCGGATCGCCGCGGGACGTGCTGAGCGATGATCTGATCGAGAAAGTGTTCGACTGCCGGCTCAAGGTCGGCGTGCTGCCGGCGGGCAATATGCCGTTCGTGCTGCCGCAGTCGGCGGTCTATTGATATTCAGGTGAGGCCGGGCCTGCGAATGGCGGTTTCCTGCGCTTCTCCCGCCAATTGTCGAAGTCGGCGCCGCCCCTCATTGCCCTGCCGGGCATTTCTCTCCGCAGAACGGGGAGAAATACGCTAGGCAGCCGGGGCGCGGCGCTCCATCAGCATGTCGATGCCGAGCAGGTTGCGTACATTCGGCCGCGCCGCTACCAGATCGGCGATCGTATAGCGGGCGAGCACTGCGAAAAACGCATTCAGGGCCTCGCGCAGCGCCGAGTTCAGCGCGCAGCTGTCGACGAGCGGGCATTCGGCGGCATCGTTCTCGAAGCATTCGGCCATGGCGAAGCTCTCTTCCGTCACGCGCACGACATCGAACAGGCTGATGGCTTCGGCCGCCCGGCCAAGCTTGACGCCGCCATTCCTGCCACGCACGGTCTGGACGAGGCCGTGCTCGACCAGCGGCTGCAGGATCTTGAACAGGAAAAGCTCCGACACAGAATAGGCGGCCGCGATCTCGGGAATACGGCTCAATCGGTCGTCATTTGCCGCGCAATACATCAAGATGCGCATGGCATAGTTGGTCTGGCGCGTAAGCCGCATATTGTCCTCACAAGGCACTGGGGCGGTGCAACCCACGCCAGATCTGGAAATTTTGCTGATGCGGCTTTGACCCGAAATTCCGGATTCGCCACATTGGCCCAGGCGGAATATGGCCTATACCTTGGAATAATTCCAGACTAGCTTGGCGCGATAGATGAATTTTCTCCTCAACTTTGTGTGCGCAGCCGGGCAAGATGCCGGGCGAAACCGGCTGTCGCGGGTATTTCGGCCGTCGGAACACTAGATAGGCTGAGATCGACGAGGAGCGGCTCACCCATGTCACAATCGGCTTCGCCCTTGACGCCGGTCCGTTTCGATGCCGAAGCGGATGCGAAGCTTTCCGCGTTGCGGCGGACGAAATTCCTCGCGGCGGCCGCGCTGGCGCTTTGCGTACTGGTGTTTGCGCTCGCCAAATCGTTCGAGCACATCCATGCGTGGCTCGGCTTCGTCGCTGCCTTTGCCGAGGCGGCGACCATCGGCGGCCTCGCCGACTGGTACGCGGTGGTGGCGCTGTTTCGAAGGCCGCTGGGGCTGCCGATCCCGCACACCGCCATTATCCCCGAGAACCAGAACCGCATCGCCGACAATCTCGGCCGCTTCATCGAGGTCAACTTTCTGGCGCCCGAACCGGTGCGTGAAAAGCTTGCCGAGGTCGATTTTTCGGCGCTGGTCGCCGATTGGCTGACCGATACGGAGCGCGCCGCCGGCCTGTCGCGCTTCATCGTGCGGCTGGTGCCGCAGACGCTTGCGGCGATAGAGCAATCCGGCCTGCGCGGCTTCGTCACCAGCCGCATGCTCGAACAGATCGAAAAGGTGCCGCTGGCGCCGCTGGCCGCCGAACTGCTCTCGGCGCTTACCGATGATCGCCGCCATCAGAAATTGTTCGACGAATTCACCAAGGTGATCGGGCGGTTCCTCAATGACGAAAAAGCGCTGGCAACGATGCGCGAAAAAATCCGCGAGGAACTGCCGTCGCTGTTCAACCTGTTCCGCGCCGACGCCTATCTCCTGAAGAAGATCGTCGCCTCGGCGGGCTCGCTGCTCGACGAAGTGAGGGCCGATCCCGACCACCCGCTGCGCGCCGAATTCGACAGCTTCGCCCAAGGCTTCATCGATAAGCTGAGGACATCGAAACAATACGCCAAACGGGCCGAAAAGCTGAAGCGCGACTTCCTGGGCCGGCCGGAGGTCAAGGGATTGGCCGGCGACATGTGGGCAAGCCTCAGCCAGTTCATCGAGCAGGATGCCAAGGCGCCGAATTCGGTCATCCGTGCGCACCTCGCCAACATGTTCGTCGAGGTCGGCCGGCATCTTGCCGGCGATGCGCAGATCCGGGCCGACATGAACCAGGGGTTCGTGGTGGCGCTGGCGTCGTTCGTGGAGAGCCAGAAGGCCGGCGTGTCGACATTCATCGCCGACCAGGTCAAACGCTGGGACCTCGCGCAACTGACGCGGCTGATCGAGATGAACATCGGCCGGGACCTGCAGTACATCCGCTTCAACGGCATGATCATCGGCGGCCTCGCCGGTGTCGTGCTCTATGTGGCCGAGCGGCTGTTCCTCGTGAATTGATGCGCGGCCAGACTGGCGCTCATTCCTCCGCGTCCGAATGGACTCACGGCACGCGAGTGTTATTCTCCATCCGAGGGTGCCCGCATCCGCGGCAAAGGGGAGCAAACAAGCATGGCAAAACAACCGGAATCCGATTCCTTCATGGACATGTTCGGCAGGTTCGGCCGCGACCTGAAGGTGCCGAATGTCGATGTCGAGGCGATCCTCGCCCATCATCGCAAGAACCTCGAAGCGCTGGAGAAATCGGCACGAGCCGGTGCCGCCGGCGCCACCTCGCTGTTGTCCCGGCAGCGCGAGATGCTGCAGGATACGCTGCGCGAGGTCACCGATATGGCGCAAAGCTACAGGGCGCCGGGCAATCCGCAGGAACTGATGGCCAAACAGACGGAGTTTGCCAGAAAGTCCTTCGAGGCCGCGTTGAAAAATGCCGGCGAAGTGGCTGAACTGGTCAAGAAATCCGGTGCCGAATCGGTCGACATCCTGCGCACCCGCATCAAGGAGGCGATGGAGGAAATCCGCGCCGGCTACGAGAAGAAGTAGCGGATGTGGCCGGGACCGGTTCATGGCTGCCGGCCGCCCTGAAGACCGGAAAGCCCGAGTTGGCCTGCGACTGCGCCGGCGGCGTGGCACGATTGCGGCCGAAATCGACGGAACGGATTCGTGTAGAGCGAATTGACAGAGGCCGTCAGTTCGTGGTCCGGAGGCTCTGGAAGCGATCGGGAAACCAGGAATGAACGAAATACGGCCTAAAACGCCGCCTACCTACGAGCAGTTGAGGACGATGGCCGGGCTGGAACTCGGCGTGTCGGAGTGGACGACGGTCGACCAGAACCGCATCGATCAGTTCGCTGAATGCACCGGCGACCATCAATGGATTCATGTCGACCCTGAAAGGGCGCGGCGGCAAAGCCCGTTCCGCACGACGATCGCGCATGGCTATCTGACGCTGTCGATCATCGGCGCGCTGGCGCTCGGCATGGGCATCGTGCCCGAGAATACGCAGGCCGCCTTCAATTATGGCTTCGACAAAGTACGCTTCCTGGCGCCGGTCAGGGTCGGCGCCCGCATCAGACTGCGCATCACGCTGCTGTCCATGGAGGACAGGGGCCCGGGCCAGTATCTGATGAAGGCGGCCAACACGGTCGAGATCGAAGGCGAGGAAAAGCCTGCCTTGACGGCGGAAACGCTGGTCATGCTCTATGAACGCCGCAAGCGGGCAGGTGCCTGAGCCTGTTTGGAAATTCTACTCTCTGAGCGGTGTGCGCGTCACGAAGCCCTGGATTCTGCGCGGCCTGTGGCGCGGGCCGAGAGCAGTGCGAGGAGCAGCGCAGCCAGCGCCAGCACCGTCGCCGTCTGAAAGGTGACCTGCATTCCCCGGGCGGCGGCCTCGGAACTCAGAAGACCAATGCCTTCGTGCCCTTCGGCCGATGCGACGGCGAATATAGCGCCCATCAACGAGGCGCCGGTGATGAGCCCGAGATTGCGCGAAAGGTTGAGCAGACCGGAGACGACGCCGCGCTGACCCGCGTCAACGCCGGTCATGACGGCTGCATTGTTCGACGTCTGGAACAGCGCGTAGCCGATGCAGGTGACGGTGATCGCAACGACATAGCCGGCAATGCCGAATCTGGTCACGGCGAGCGACAGCAGGAACGTGCCTGTCGTGAGGCTGAGCAGGCCTGCGACCATCATCCTATGAGCGCCGAAGCGGTCGGTCAGGCGTCCGGCGACCAGCGCCGACAAGGTCGAGACGAGCGGGCCGGTCGACAGCACCGCACCCACCATTGCAGCATCCAGCCCGAGCCCGCGCGACAGGTAGAACGGAGCCACCACCAGCGTCGCCATCATCACCGTGGCGACGACGAGGCTCATGGCGAGACTGGCACTCAGCTGAAGATCGCGGAAGCTGGCAAGCCGGATCAAGGGGTTTTTCACTCTCGCCTGCGCGGCGGCGAAAAGAAAAACGCCGGTGCCGGCGGCGATCAGCAGGCCGATGTTGAGCGTGCCGAAATTGCCTCTGCCCAGCGTCATGGCCAGCGCATAGGCGGCCAACGTCAGGGCCAGCAGGGCGGTGCCCACGACATCGAACGTGCCTCGGTCGAGCCGCGCGGTTTTATTGCGTGCCGGCAGGGCACGCCAGGCAAGAGCGAAGGTGAGCACTCCCAGCGGGACATTGACGAGGAAGATTGCCCGCCAGCCGAAGCCGGTGATCAAAAGGCCGCCGAGCGAGGGGCCAAGTGTCGTGCCGATCGCGGACATGGCGCCGAGCAGGCCCATGGCGCCGCCGATTCTGTCTTTGGTCACGGTTTCGGCGACGAAGGCCAGCGTCAGCGCCATCATCAGCGCTGCGCCAAGTCCCTGCACGGCGCGTGCGGCAATCAGCAGCCAGAGTGTCGGCGCCAGGCCGCAGAGCACCGATGCGGACGTGAACAGCGCGATGCCCCCAAGCAGCAACGGTCGGCGCCCGAACATGTCGGCCAGCCGGCCGGCGCTGACGATCAGTGTGGTGATGGCGAGGAGATAGGCCAGAACAACCCATTGCACGGCCTGGAACGTCGCGCCGAAATTCTGCATCAGCGACGGCAGCCCGACGCTGGCAATGCTGGTTCCCAGCGACGACAGCAGTGTGGCGAGCGACAGGCTTGCCAACGCCCAGCCGGCGGATTGCATCCGTGGTGGCGCCGATGTCAGCGCGTCCGGATTTTGCTCAGCGATTGCCACGGCGATCTCCTTCCATCAGTCCCACAACCGGAACTGCTGGAGATCTAGTTCCTTGGCCAATGTGGCGGAAGGCGCAGCATTTGCATCTTATTCGTGCGTTTGGCGCCATATCATGTCATGATCTGCCGATGACATCACCCGATCTCAACTTACTGTTCGCTCTCGACGTCCTGCTGACCGAAGGCAGCGTGGCGCGCGCCGCCAGCCGCCTACGCCTCAGCCCTTCGGCGATGAGCCGCACGCTGGCGCGACTGCGCCAGGCGACGGGCGATCCGCTGCTGGTTCGCGCCGGTCGAGGCCTTGTGGCTACGCCGCGTGCGGAAGAACTGCGACAGCAGGTAGGCCGTGTCGTCCAGGATGCGGAGGCGATCCTGCGCCCTGCCACCTTGCTCGATCTCCCGAACCTGGACAGGGTCTTCACGCTGCGCACCAATGAGAGCTTCGTCGAAGAGTTCGCACCTCGTCTCGTTGCCCGTATCCAGGCCGATGCGCCCGGCGTGCGGCTGCGCTTTGCACCGAAGTCCGACCGGGACGTCATGTCGCTGCGCGACGCGGCGATCGATCTGGACATAGGCGTCGCTGGCGAGACCGGCCCGGAGGTGCGCATCCAGGCGTTGCTTCGCGACCGCTTCATCGGCGCTGTGCGAACGGGCCATCCCTTGACCGAGGGCGCGGTGACGCCTGAGCGCTATGCCGCAGGCCGACACATCAGCGTTTCACGGCGTGGCCGCGAGAAAGGGCCGATCGACGAGGCTTTGAACCGGCTCGGGCTGCGGCGGACCGTCGTGTGCATGGTTTCCGGTTTCTCGGCAGCCCTTGCCATGGCCCGCACATCAGACCTGATCGCCAGCGTTCCGGAGCGGCATACCGAGGGCGCACGCGCCGGCATGCGCAGTTTTCCCCTGCCGGTTGCCACCGCGGAAGTCACTATCTCCATGCTCTGGCATCCGCGCCTCGATGCCGATCCGGCGCAACGCTGGTTGCGCGACTGTGTGTGGGAGGTGTGTGCGGCGTCGCGCTGACAACGATGAGAAGCCTGCGCCAACCGCCCAGGCTTCTCATCTGTCCAGTCTATTCGGTTTGGCGTTTCTGCAAATGCCTCAGTGCGCTTAGTGTGAGCGTCGCCATGACCGAACAGTAGGCGACCAGCGGCCACGCCGTGTCTCCGCCGAGCAGGACGACGAACAACGTGCCGAGGATGCCGACGACAAGGCTCTGGATGCAGAAGTAGAGTGCGACTGCGGTTCCCGCGACATCGCCAAACGCCTCGAGTGCACCGTTTGCGGTGACTGAGACAGTGAAGACGATACCCACGGCAACGACCCACATCGGCAAGATAAATGTCGCGAAGGACGGCTGTGCGAACAGTTGCCCCACTGCCAATAGCGCCGCGCCGAACAGCAGCATCGCCATGCCCCTGATGGCACTGCCGGCGATGCCCCAGCTTGCAATGAACCTTCTGGCGAAGCGGGTGGTGACGATCATCACCAGCGCCGCGGTGGCGAAGGCTAGACTGAAGCCGAACTGTGAAAAGCCGGCCCGATCCATGAGCACCCGTGGCGCAGTCGAAAAGAACACGAAGAAGGCGCCCATGGCGGCACTGAATGCAAGCGTGTAGGTCCAAAAGGCAAGACTGGAGAGAATGGGTCGAAGCGCCATTCGCCTGGTATTGCCATTCGAGGGGCGGGTTTCGTGCCATTTCGGCCATGCGTTGAGGGTAGCTGCCGTGGCTAGGACTCCGAGCGTCAGGAAGATCGCCCGCCAGCCGAAATTGTCGGCAATCAACGCACCGGCAACCGGCCCCAACGCCGGCACGAAAGCCAACATCGAGCTGAACAGGCCGTAAATGACGGCACTTTCGGCTCTTTGCGCATAGACGTCGCGAACCGTTGCGAAGGTTGCAACGAGAATGGCGGACGCACCAATGGCCTGCACGACGCGCAGGACGACGAAGACAGCGGCCAGCGAGGTGCTGGCGAGCAGAAAGGAAGCGCCTGAAAACAAAAGCGCGCCACCGATCAGCACCGGGCGCCTGCCGATCCTGTCGGAAATCGGGCCGAAGACGACTTGGCCGAGCCCAAGACAGATCATGTAGAGGCTCAGCGTCAGCTGGATGACATCAGGCGATGTCTCGAGGATCCCCGGCATCGCCGGGACAATCGGGAGGTAGATGTCCATGGCCAGCGAGGCCAGGATGTCGAAGGGCGCCATCAGCACCATGGCTGCTGGCAGGGAAGTGGTCCATGTCGGTTTTTTTGGAAGAGGCATGATTGAACATCCGCTCAAATGGCTACATTTGGCGGCGATCTGCCGTTCTCACTGAAGATGGGAAATGACGGGCCGCCGCAACAACGAGGTGCTGTTGCGGCCTACTTGTCTGCTGACTTGCTGGTTCCCATAAACGCTATCCCGGAAAATGACGGCGCAGACATTCTCTCGAGTGCGCTCGCGTTTCCCTAGCAGCCGAAGGTTGCCCAGGCAACAGGATCAGCTTGATGCGCGTCAACGCGCCATCGCCGCCTCGAGCACCCTGAAAATCCGCTCGTCCGCGCATTGGGCAACGTTGAAGCGCAGGAAACGGCCAGCCGTTCCGGACAGGCTGAATGCGTTGCCGGGCGCCAGCACGATGTTGTCGGCCAGCGAGCGGCGGGCGACTTCGGCCGCATCGACGCCGTCCGGCAGGCTGCACCACAGGAAGAGGCCAGCCGGCTGGTCGATCCACGGCGTGATGCCGATCGCTTTCAGGTGGGCGGCCGTCTCGCCCATGGCGCGCGCAAGCCGTGCGCGCAGCAAATCCATGTGCTTGCGGTAGCTGCCGTCCTTCAGCAACGTCAGCACCAGTTCGGCCGCGAGCCGGCCGCCGCCGAAGGTCGTGGCGATCTTGAGGTCGGTCAGGGGTTCGATCCAGTCGCGCGGTGCGGCGATGAAGCCGCAGCGAACCGATGCCGACAGTGTCTTGGAGAAGCTGCCGATATGGACAACGCGGTTGAGACCATCGAACGCCGCCAGCCTGGGGGCGGGCGCATGTTCGAAATCGGCGAAGATGTCGTCCTCGACAATGGTCAATTGCGATTGATCGGCGAGTTTCAGCAGCCGGTGCGCGGTGACTGGCGACAGCACCGCGCCGGTCGGATTGTGGATGCCGGAATTGGTGATGTAGAGGCGTGGCCGATGCTCGGCCAACGCCTGCGCGAACAGATCGATATCCGGCCCCGACGGCGTGTAGGGAACGCTGACGACCTTAGCCCGGTGAGCGCGCAACAGGGCGTGGAAGTTGAAGTAGCAGGGGTCGTCGACCAGCACGGTGTCGCCGGGCTCGATCAGGAACCGGCACAGGAGGTCGATGGCCTGCGTGCCTGATTCCGTCAGCATGATCTGCTCGGGCGAGGCCTCGATGCCATGCCCGGCCATGCGCCGCGCCAGCAATTGCCGCAGCGGTGGCAGGCCGAGCGGCGTGCCGTAATCGGCCAGTGCGACATCGTCGGCACGCGCCACCGTGCGCAGTGCCCGGCGCAGCCCTGCCTGTGGCATCCATGAAGCGGGCAGCCAGCCGCAGCCGGGCTTCAGCATGTCATCGCCGGCCTCCAGGGACTGTCGCGAGATCCAGAGCGGATCGACGGCGCGGTCGAGGCGGGGGCCGATTT